>DATNHH010000110.1:0-9536 GCA_035605055.1 Nitrososphaerales archaeon | reverse complement strand
AGTCTTCGGATCTCCCGAATTCGTTAACATATTCGCAACCATCTTTGATGTATCCATCACGCTTCCCCCGCCGATTCCGATAACAACATCGTAACCCGAGTCCCGAGCAGCTTTCACCGCGTTCTGCACGCTATCCATCGTCGGCTCGAAGGAAATTTTGTTGTACACCTCGACCTTGAGCCCAGCACTTTCAAACGATTCTTGGACGCGGTTTGACAAGCCCGCTTTCTCCACGTTAGCATCGGTGACAATCAAAACCCGGCCAGCTCCGAGTCTCTTTGCCTCTTTCCCCACGAGATTTATCGCGTCAGGACCAAATATAATCCGACGCGGCTGGTCAAAGTTGATCGAAAGAGTGGAAAGTGGTGGATTGAATGCGTACTGGAGGTGGCTCATGTCGGAGAGCAGACCGAAAAGTGAATATAAAATCTACTTTTCCTCGACGCATGGAATCAGTCGAGATCGCGTAAGTTGCAGGTCCAATGAATTTTAGTATAAACGCTAAATACATTTACTGTAATATTACAGTAACTATACGATGCCTGATTTATTCGGAAGATCTAAGCTTAAAGAAGAATTAGAGGCATGGCAAAAATTCTCCAGCTCACTGCCTCCTAGCGAGAGGGCAGCTTTCGAAAGTGCAGTCGAAAACGCGATGCAGTACGGAGATTTCTTCGAGGATGCTCCCAGGGGACACGAGACTGAAGCGTTCCTCCTGAGTATCCTCCTCTCGCAGCAAAAGAAGATTGAGGAGCTAAAACGAACGTTTGCAAACCAGAAAAAGATTGAGAGACAGAACTGCAGATCGATCTGCCCACAGCACCTTTCGCCGTGCGAGAACGATCACAATACGAACGAAGAATCACATCAGCATGTAACGCTCAACGATAACCTGTGCTTATGGGGATAGTTTTTTCTTCCATCTGATCTCAAACTTCGTTTTTCGAGAGTATCGATTCTCGATATGTGTCGTCCTCCGATTCAAACTGAATTTTGGAAACGATGCTCACCAATAAAAAGGCGAAGACTGTGAAGCATTCAGATTCTATCCATGCTGAAATCTTCTCTACACAGTAGTAGGAAATCTATCATTTTATGCAGCTCCGTATTTGCCCTAATTTTTCTAGCGAGCACTGTCTCGATGCTTCCAGTCAAAGCAGCCAGTACAGCTACTTTCAATCCCGCAATCAATCTGAGCAACGACACAAGTAGTGCCAAGGATGCCACAATTTCAAACAACGGCCAGAATGTCTACGTTGCCTGGACCGAGGGAAGCAAGGGTGTACTTTTCCGAATGAGTCCCGATGGAGGAAACACTTGGGTGCCTCCGACTTCACATGCTGCATTGAGGATCAGTCCGAAGGGCGGAACGACAATGTTCCCGGTGATGTTTACACAATTCCAGAGCGTCAACAGCGGTGACGTCTACGTAACGTGGGCACAGACGGTGACTCAGGCAAATGGATCAAAGATACTGCAGATTTTCGTGGCAGCAAGCACGAACAACGGGGTAAGCTTCACGACAACTCAGTTGAGCCACAATTCCACCCATTCTCAGAACACTCCAGCAATTGCCGCGGCCGGAAGCAACGTGTATGTCGCATGGTTCTCCGGGAAAAACGCAACGGCCAGAGGTTCAGTCTACGTCAGCTCGTCAAACGACAATGGGAAAACATGGAGCACGCCCGTCGATCCACTCAATCCATCCAGCGCAGGAGAGCCGGAAATTGTTGCCTCCGGATCCAATGTTTACCTGGTCGGGGATGGAATTGGTTTTACCGTGAGTACCGACAGTGGAAAAACTTGGTCGACCCAGGTCAACCTGTTCAAAGGACCTAGAGCGATTAATTCGACTTCAGTATACTACGGACGCGAACCGTGGCTCTCTGCAATGGGTAACAATGTATACGTGGTTTGGGAAGCAAACAGCACGACTCCTGGAATTAGTTATCATGACCAAGCGGTTACAAGCGTCGATGGTGGTATTACCTGGGGACCTACACAGAATGTCAGCGATCCTCTCAGAGATAACTGGGAACCGGAGAGCTCCGCTTACTCAACAAGCGACTTTATGACATTCCACTCTCTACAAACCCAAGGAGTCTACGTTACTACTGCGGCGAACGTAATCTCCAATACACCGACCTGGGGCACCTCGAAACTTCTCAGTCCTACGAAACTCAAAAGCTCCTTCGGTCACATCTTCACATCAGACGGAGTAAATGTCTTCGTGATGTGGGGTCAGCAGATCTCAACGGGATCATCGACGTGGGATGCATACATCGCGTCCAGCAGTAACGGAGGAACTACTTGGAATCCTCCGGTCAATATCAGCAACAATGCCGTTGGTGTGGCGGCAGGGAATGTGGATGTAACCCTGTTTGCACTGAGCAGCAACGGAGCAAATTGCTTTGCAGCCTGGACTTACACGAACGGCGGTACCAGTCAGATATACTTCGCATCTTCGTAAACGATAGGGCTCACCAAGCCCTTCCGTAGTTTTTTTGGTGGATCCCAGGGACGGAGACGTGATGCTCTCAACTTAACTCTGTCCCAAATTTTCACCGCAAATATTTCTCCTAGGCCCTGCATCCCGTGGGCCAATACTCCAGATGCCACAACCGTCTACCTTAGATACCACTACCCGCGAAGCGAGAATAGAAATTGAACATCGGAATCAATTACATGCTCCTTCTGGTCATTTCCGGCGCGATTTCAAGCAGCCTTTTGAGCTCCGGCCATTTTATTCCATCACTAATTTTGATGGGACTAACGGCGGCGGCTTTGTTTTACTTCGAGCGAAAAGAAAAGAAATCGCAGCAAATTCTGAGAGACAAACCGGTTTATTAGGGCAGCACGTTAAAGTGCAGCAGCACTAGATCGCCCCACTCGTCTCCGCCGGCAACCGTGTACGTCCCTGTCTCAAACGGAATAGATCCAGATGTGTAGCACGTGCAATTCTGTGGGCCCGGTAAGTCCCGACAGCAGTATCCGCTTAGCGGTATAGCTCTTTCGGCGTTTCCGAGCGGATTATTATCGCGAATGATATTTGTGACAGTCAGTGTTGACGTGGAGCTCGTGAGTAACGAGACAGAAGACTGCGGAGCAGAGATCATCCTCACGTAGTTGCTCTTCGGATCAAAAACAAAAAATGCCGGCGATACGTAAACGGGGCAGTAGCTCGGGGCAAACAGAGACAGTGGCTGCCCGCTGGTGATGTTTGACATTGTGTAATATCCTTTCATCACTGCAATTCCCAAAGGTTCATTGTAGGCAGAACATGCTCCCGGTGAAAGACCAGGTAAAGGCCAGTCCTGTGGGGCAGTTAGATTGTTGTTTGTCTGCAAGGTGTTGAAAAGTGAAACTACTACAAGGATTGATCCCGACTCATTAGGCGATCGAGGGTTCGAAAATATCTGGCTCGCATTAGTTGCGAGCTCCAGCTCTAGGCCGGTGGAGTAGTTCAGCGAATCAACCTCAAGCGGGCCGAGCAAAATACTGCTGGTACTCGTTATCGTCTGAACCAACGTCTGGGTCGTCGTTGTAGGAGCAATTGCAGTAATCGTCTCGGCCGTCGTCTGCGTTATCGTCGAGGCAGGTAGAGTCGTGATGCTCTTTGGGAGAAAAAGATAGTAGGTACTCGCCGCCGAGCCAACTATTGAAACGATAGCTATCATTGCAATCACTGCCAGTATCGCTCCGCGAGAAACTCGCAAACTCGAAGGCCTGCCGGAAAAGAAAAAGCGTCAGTTATTTAGATTGCACGGTCGCTTCTTCCAAAGGTCCTCCTCGTACTTGTGTACTTTCTCTGCTTTCAAAAGCCATTGTCTCGCCTTCATTGATTTATCATGCCATTTCCCTCTCTTTTCCGCAAGCTGATGCAATTCTGCGTACCGAAGAGCTTGTTTCAAGCTCTGTTTGGTCGAAACTGCTTGCTCGAGTCCCCGGAGCTCTAATCTTTTGTTGGGCAACCATTAGATCCTCTTAACGCGTTTTCGACGGTCCGACGTGTACCTTATCAAGATTCGGGACTTGCTTTGAATAAAATTGAATCCAGATCAGCGGGCCGGCGAGATGCTAGGTCTCAACGGGAAGAACGCGATAGTCACGGGCGCATCCAGAGGAATCGGAGAAGCAGTTGCGAGGTCGCTTGTAGATCTCGGAGTCAGTGTGGTCGGCGTTGGCAGGACTTTTCCTGCCGAGTGGCAAAATCACTTCTCTCAACCAGATAAAGTTGTGAAGCTAGTCGGGGACGTCTCAGATCCCAAGACTTCTGAAAGTGCTCTAAAAGTGTGCCTTGACAAATTTGGAAGCGTTGACATTCTGGTCAACAACGCGGGGATCGTGATCGCCACCAGCATCCTCGACCTGAACATCGAAGACTGGGACAAGCAGATGGACACAAATCTGAAGAGCTTCGTCTACTTCTGCAGAGAAGTGGCGCCCGAGATGGTGAAGCAGAAAAGGGGTGGAAGAATCGTCAACATCTCCTCGGTCGCGGCAAACTTCTTCGAATCGGGGCTTCTCGCTTATTCAACGACAAAGGGTGCGATAATCAGCCTGACGAGAGGACTTTCAATCGATCTCGCTCCGCACAACATCACAGTGAACGCAGTCGCTCCCGGCTGGGTCGATACCCAGATGGGCTACGGCTCGATACCAAAAGAAAAGCAAGGCATCGTATTGGAACGCATCCCGCTGAGACGTGCAGCTTCAACGGACGAGATCGCGGGCTCAGTCGTTTTCCTCTGCTCGGATCTTTCCCGGTACATGACGGGTCAGACAATAACCGTTGACGGCGGGCAGACAACAGACGGGACGATCAACGGAATCCAGTACTGATCACGGAAGAGCCCTTCGTAACAGATTAATCCAGTTTTCTCCCAGCACGCCAGCAGATTCACTCTCGGAAAAACCGTTTGCTCGCAGTGCCGGTCCAAGCTTCTGGAGGTCGGCGACTGTATCGAGCTCTGCAGGAATAGATTCCAGTCCGAAGCCGCCGTCAAAATCGGAGCCGATGGCTATGTGCCTCCGATCTCCCGCGATTTCGCAGATGTGGTTCATATGCTTGAATACGGTTGCGAACGTTACCTCCGACTTTATCTTTCCGCGATCATTCCAGCCAGGATCGAGGAAGGTGTTGTAGAGAACTGTTCCGATGACGGCGTTTCGTGAAACGATTGCCCTGATCATTTCATCGCTGAGCTGTCGATCCGTCGGAGTAAAGGTTCGGCAGTTTGCGTGACTCGCGATGACTGGCCCGTGAAAGAGATCGAGTGACTCAAAGAAACTCTGCTCCGCCATGTGGGAAGTATCCAAGATGTACCCAATCGCTTCCATTTCACGCATGAGTTCCCGTCCTTCCGTAGATAGAGGGCCCGGTTCGCCAGTTCCTCCCGAATATCTCGTTTTCCTCCACGCAGGTCCGATGATCCTCACTCCAGACTTGAACCATTCGCGCGATTCCTTTGGAGATCGGATCGGATCTGCTCCTTCCATGAGGAGAACGAAACCAACTCTTGGAGAATCAGAATCGAGATGCTTTTCAAGCTGTCCTCTATTCTCAATTATTCTGATATGTCCATCATGCTCTAATTTTCTGTAGTAGTTTAACTGATCAACTGCCTGGGCGTGTGCTTCCTCCGCATTCTTGTAGCAGGGTGAAGAATCTATGATACCATTCCCGCAGGGCGAGACCCATATCGTCGCGAAAACGACTCGAACGTTACCACGGATTAGTTCAGGTAGACAAACCATCGGAGTTCCTTCGCTGGATTTGTCAACCGATCTTATCATCGAAATATCTTGGAGAAAGTCTCGACGGAGCATCAAAGAATTGGAGGCGATATCTTCGTGCGCATCTACAATTATTGGAGGCAAGCAGTTCCTATCTCAAAAACATCTGCGATTAAAGTCTACGTTCAGGATTTCAAGATTGGTTTGAGAGCCGAGATATGCGTATATGCATCTGATGCCCAATATTGTAGTTACTAGAGAAGTGAAAAGTGATTATGCGAGCGTTTAGGCTATTTGCATTAGCATCGATGTTAGTTTCCTTTTTGTCCCTTGCAATGTTAGCACCTGCCGCAGGGGCAACGACCGCTTCCTCCCAATACGCTGCATACAGCATCAGCGGAAACTTTGGAAATCACTCCATAACAGCGCTTGTGAATGAGACCGTCGCTCCCTCCAGTTCGAGCGGAATGTCTGACCTTACTTTGAAGATCGCGTCCAGCATGTCGAATTTCAGCTACTCCAAGATCGTAAACTCCTCCGGAGTGATGTTTCCGTACTTCCCTACAGTTGCAAACCAGTCTTTTAGTTATCAAGTCCACAATTATTCAATCTCTGCCTCGATTGTGCAAAGCGGCACAGGCAGCGTTACTTTCAGCGGAAAAACTTACTCGCTCACAAACTACACCTTTAGTGTGTCAGGAGCAAAGTTCGGAGGATCTCCGATGAACGCGACCGGCGGTGCATCAGTGTTCCCGTCAGGCCTCGTTTACTCGGCCTGGGTTAGGGCTAACGCATCAGAAACGATCCATGTCCAGCTGGTGGGAACCAATCTGCCGCTCGACGCCTCGTCCGGGTCCTCGCAGACTACTTCGATAGCTGTTGCCGGTGGTGCGGGTTCAATCCTCGCTGGAGTTGGAGCATTCGTGTTTTACAAGCGGAAAAATAGTACCCACAAGACAAATGAAAACGGGGATAAACCGCTTTATCACGTTGACTAGCAACCCAAAGTAGACGTCCCCTCACTTGTGCGCTACGGTAATCGATTTCTCCAACGCTACGAAGGATTATGGATCGACAAAACGCATCGGGCCCGTTTCATTCTCGATAGATCAGGGAGAAGTAGTCGGTTTTCTCGGTCCGAATGGATCGGGAAAGACAACCTGCATCAGGCTGCTGCTCGGTCTAATGAAGCCCACGTCGGGAACTGTCAGAATAAGGGGGATCGATCCGATTTCGCAACATGCGAATGCTCTAAAGAAGGTCGGTTACTCTCCAGAGCTTCCAAACATCCAGACCTTTCTGACTCCGCGTGAGTTGCTCACCCTAGTAGCTAACGAGCTGAGCGTTCCCGCGTCAGAAACGAGAAGAGAGATCGAACAGATAATGGATCTCGTGGGACTAACAGATTACATCGATGTGAAAGTTTCCAAGTTCAGTAAGGGCATGGTGCAGCGGCTCAGCATTGCTCAGGGAATGATGGGGTCGCCTGATGTCCTTGTCATGGATGAACCGATGATCGGACTAGATCCGGCCGGCTCGGCCCACTTTCGAGAAGTGTTCAGAGACTTTGCAAAACAGAGGGGCGGCACTATTTTTCTCTCCTCGCATATCATGCAGGAAGTGGAATCACTTTGCACCTCGGCAATAATGATCCATAAGGGGAAAGTCTTGTTCAGCGGAGCGACTGATGATATTATTGGAAAAGTTCTAGGATCGAACTACCTAGTCCTAGAGGCAGACCCTCTAGATGAAAATTTGATCAATCAAATCTCCAAGATTACGGGGATTGAAGAAGTGATACGGAAGAGTCCCGCCGAAACGAGGATTGAGCTGAAGATCGAGCGTGGAAAGGAAGTCAGGCCCGTCGTCGCGGAGACTGTAATGAAGGCTGGTTCAAAACTGTACTCGATGAGTTATTCAGAAAATCTCCTAGAAAGAACATACATCGAAGCTCTGAGACAAGGGACGGCAGTAGATTAGTGAGACCCAGCGTAACTTACACCTTCCTTCGCTACGAGATCAAGAGATCGATAGCGAGGAGGAAGGTCTTGGTCCTCGGTTTCTTCACTTTGCTAATAGGAACTGCGCCATACTTTCTTCTGTCTTACCTCGGTGGCGGTCACAGCGCCATCATGCAAATATTGACTCCGTACTTTGGATACCTCTGGGTTGTTGGTGTCTTTCTCCCACAATCATTCTTCGTGCCTTTTACCGCGATCCTAATTTCTGGAGGAGCAATGTCGGAAGAGTATGAGCAGGGAACAGCCGAGCTGCTTTTATCAAAACCTGTAACGAAAGCTGAATACTTTACGGGAAAATTTCTCGGTGGCTACTTGTTGATAGTTTTCATAATAGCTCTTAACATGATTCTATCTGTGATCTCTGCGACCATAACTTTTGGGCCACAGATTGAGCTTAATACCTTGCCGTTTGTCTTCGTGGCTCAGATCTTCGGAGCAACTCTCTTTTTCGCTGTTGGATTCATGTTCGGCGAGCTTGTGAGAAGATCTTCGCTATCGTACATCATTTCCTCAGCTCTTTTTTTCACCTGCGAGATTTTTGGATTAGCGCTCACCTTAATTTACACCCTCACGGGATCAGATTTCTATAGACAGGTGCAGCTCTACCTTCCGACTTCGCCAATGGCATCCATAGGACTTCTTGTCGAAAAGTCGTACCTTCCAGCATCGGTAATTCGATTGCTCACATTCGCGTCCTTTGGAGGAGCTGTAGAAACTTCTCTCGCTTTTTCAGTTCTATTGATACTGGTATATTTTTCTTCGGCCTTCGTAGTTTCTTTTGTTTTCTTTGAGCGCAGCGACATTTCACGAAAAGTAAGCTGAAAATCGGGAGAAATGTTATAGCCCCTCAGCAGTTCAATGACGCCCCTTGAACACTGAAACGTTCTCGGATCCTATGATTCGCGAACTCAACGAGAAGTACAGAACTTTGTGGGCACTGAATTCTGCAGAATCTCTTTTGGGCTGGGATCTGGAAGTCAACATGCCGGAGAAAGGATCAACCGCGAGGGGAACGGTTCTAGCCGAGGTCTCGTTGCTTACTCAAAAGAAGATGGCAGAACTCTATCCGTTGCTGGAGAAGGCAGATGAAAAACAGAAAGAGTTCAATGAGTACGAAAAAGGAGTTGTGAGAATCCTCCGCCGAAGGCAGAAATTCTTTACAAGGATTCCACCGTCGCTTCTTGAAGCGGAGCAGAAAGTCGCAGCAGAAGCGGCAGTAGTCTGGAGGGATGCGAGGAAGAAATCTGACTTTCAGGCTTTCAAACCGTATCTGGAAAAGAATATAGAGCTAAAGCGGGAAGAGGCGGAAAAACTGGGGTACGAGAAGCATCCGTACAATGCCCTCTTAGATCAGTACGAAGAAGGACTGACCGTCGAGGACGTAGATGAGATGTTTTCAAAACTGATTTCTGCTCTGAAGAAAATTCTTGGAAAAGTGAAATCGGAATCGAGGTTCACCCCCATAAGTCCGCTCGTCGAAAAAAATTACACCACAGAGTCAATGGCAGGTGTGAACAGGAAAGTGATAGAGATCCTCGGCATGCCCAAAGATAGGTTCCGGATGGATCTATCGACGCATCCCTTCGAGGCAAACATATCGAGGGACGACGTTCGTATCACGACAAGGTATGAGGGGAAGGATTTCCGGAGCGCTCTGTTTTCCACAATTCATGAATCAGGGCATGCAATCTACGAGCTTCAGATCGACGAAAAGCTCGAGTTCTCCCCGATCGGTATCGCTGTTTCGAACGGTTTCCATGAATCGCAGTCGAGGTTCTG
>DATNHH010000109.1:0-10591 GCA_035605055.1 Nitrososphaerales archaeon | reverse complement strand
GGAATTTGTTCCAAGTCCTGGACGAATTCTAGACCAGATCTCGCACAAAACCCTGTATTCCTGAAGATAAATCCCATCGAATAGTCAACTACCTTCTGGGCTGGCAGGAACACTGTCGCACCGGAATCCTCAGCGCTCTTTATGTCGGAAAGCTGTGACTGCATCTCTCTTATCTCTGGCTTTGCTTCTTCTGCCATAGAAGGTGCCGTAACAGTTTCTGTCGATACCTCCTGTACTTCGGTTGGAGAGGATATAACGGCTTGAACTGCTTCGGCAACAGCTGCTGGGGTTGCTTCCGTAACGGTTGATGGAGTTGGTTCGGTTGTGACTGTTGAAGGAGTTTCAGCTACTACGGTTGCAATTGTTTCACTTAGAACAGTTACAGCTTGTTCAGTTGGAACTGGTGCAGCCGTCTCGACAACTGGAGTAAAAGCTGATTCTAGGGACTGGGTCGGTGCCGTCTCGATTACCTGCTGAATTGTGACGCTTTCAACTGAGGCTACGGTCTCAACCGCCGCAGTGACCACAGAAGAAGTGACTGCCACCGCCGGAGAAGATACTTCGGTTTTAGCGATTTCGATGGGTGCAATAATTTCCATAGACGCAACGGCTTCAACCGGAGAAGCGACCTCGACAGGAGCGACAATCTCTGAAGGGGGATTGACCTCGGCTGCTACCTCGACGGGTTGAACTACGGCTGTTTCGACAGATGGTGCCGGTGTCAGATCTCCTTGGTTGGTTTCGACCGCTGCCACGATTTCTGGAGCAGTCTCGGCTGTCTGAGATTGGACAGTAGTTTCGAGAGTGGCAGCTTCAAGAGTGGCAGGTTGGCTGACAGATTCCGATTGAACCTGCACCGTTTGAGGATCGTTAACCGGAGCTTCGATTGAAGCAGGGGCCGAATCTAGCACGGATTCCGAATGAGCTATGATTGTTTCGGCAACGACCTCTGCTACCGGTGCCTGTGAAGTTGTTGCATCAATAGTCGGAGCTTGTGCGCTTGTTTCTGCGACGACCTTTTCTGAGATTGACGATTCGATCGCAACAGTTTCAGCTGGTGAAGAAGCGGTGTTCTCGGCTGGAGAGACGGCGACTGCTGCCTGTTCCAAAACTGCTGATTCAGGATGAACTTCAGTCTGTGGAAGAGTTTCCTCGACGATGGCCGGAGATTCGGGTACTGATGTTTGAAGAACGGCAGCCTCGGCGATTGCAGGTTGTGACTCTGCTGGCGCTTCGCTAGAAACCACGACCGGGATTTCAGTCGTTGTAGCTTCTGGAATAGAGTTATCGACTGGTGTGGTCACCGACTCTACGAATGTTGTAGGCTCTGCTGCTGCAGCTTCGAGAGTCAATTGGATTTCTGATGAGAAATCTGAAGCAGGGCCGCTTTCTGAGCTCGGCTGATTTTGAACCATTTCTAGATGGACAACCGATTGCTCAATTGGTGCGGTGGCCACGGATTCTGTTGGCAGGTCTGCAACGACGGTTTGGACGGTTTCATTCTGAGGTTCAACGATGACTTGGACAGTTTCAATTTGTGGTTCAGTTGCAGTCTGGACAAACTCGTTCTGAGGTGAAATTTGGAGGGCTTCGACTTGCGGTGTCTCGACGATCGGTACCCCTTCAACAACTTCAATCGTAGGAGCTTCTACGATCGGTTCGGGAGCCGCGATAGGAACCGAGTTTTCCGCTACAAGCTCGACCGCTGTCGCCTGGATCTCCTGAGCCTTCAGGGACACTAGTGCCATCTGTGTGTTCAATTCATCATATAGGGCTTTCGAGACCGAATCGGACAGCCTTGATTCGAGTTCCTGTACTTTTGTTTCACTAGCCAAAAACTGATCGCGCGGAACTGAGTTTGCTAATGCAGTCTGGATCTGTTCGTAGCTTTCCTTCGGGACATAATTTGAGAGTTGAGCTTGGAGAACTTCGTACTCCGACTTTGGAACGTAATTAGAAAACTGTGCCTGTAAAGCCTCATATTCGGACTTTGGTACCGTAGTACCTAGCAGCTCTGTAAGTTCAGCAACTTTCTGCTGAATTGTCTCGAAATCACTCTTCGCCACGTACTGTGAGATTTTTTCCTCCAGCTCGTGAGTCTTTGAGAGGGCTTCGTGATACATCGTATTCGGGATTGTTTCCTGCGAGAGCTTTCCGACTAGGGCTTCGATGGCCTTGTTTTGCACGTCAATTATTTGGGTCTGGTTTGAAACCGTCTGCCCCTGAGAATCAAGCATCTCTTTCTGAGCAGCAATCTGGGCGCCAAGGGCGTTGATTGTCTCAGTAATACCCTTTGTCCTCTGAAGCTCATCTCTAATTCTATTGACCTCTCCATCCAGTTCATCGATGGTCGTCTGCATCTTTGAGACGATCTCTTCATGGTCCTTTTTTGGGATCGATTGCTGAAGCTGCGCTTCCATCGCTCTGCAAGTAAGTACAAGTCTTCTGACTTCACTCGTTATCTCTTCGGCTCTGCTCAAACTACCACTCACACACTCTCTTGTGTTGTAATGCGATGAGAGAAACTCCGTGCGTTATCTAATGGGCAGGGTCAAGATATCTTTACTAAGAACTCTAGAAAATGGAAATTATCTTCGGTTAGGATGACACCGGGACAAACCGCCTAAATGACAAGAAAGGATCTAGGCGGCTGCTGGTTCATCTGCGTACGAGTCTGGTTCGATCAGGCCGTTATTTGAACACCGAAGACAGTCGTCGCATTCGCAGTCGTGGTCGCAGCAACCACCCGGGCAGGAATTCTCACCGTATTCATCCTCTTCGGTCTCCTCTTCGTAATCGGTCGGTCTGTCGAAAAACTTGAATCCATAGGGGTTGGCCAAACTCATTCCTGAGGGTTGGATCTCTGAGGTCATCCGAAAAACTCGAAGGATGACTCCATTTGAAGTAGACTCTTTTAACTTATTTCCTATTTATCGAAACCTGAACTAAGATTTAGATGCATTTACTTTTTTTAGAACCCCGGAGAAGATTTTGGAGTCGTTTCTTGAAGGAGCACCCCCAGAAGGACAACGGGAGAAGATTCGGTTCGGCTGTCTTAGCTGGACCTATCCAGACTGGCTTAGTTCATTTTATCCTCCCGGGACAAAGCCAGCGGAGTTCCTTCATCTCTATTCGAAGATATTCGATCTAGTTGAGATTGACTCTTCATTTTACAGAATCCCTTCCCCGTCAACAGTGAAGCAGTGGAAGGAAAAATCATCTAGGGAATTTCTGTTCACCGCGAAATTGCCCGGAAAGATTACCCACGAACTACGACTAGTTGGGATCGAACATGAATTAGAGCGTTTTGAAAAAACGATGGGTGAGCTGGAGGACAAGCTTGCCTGTGTTATTGCACAGCTCCCACCATTTTCGAAGTTTGAGTCGGATTTCCAAAAACTGGAGGCATTTCTCGGGACAACCAATCCAAAGATCAGGTACGCTATAGAGTTTCGAAACAAGTCCTGGCTGAGAGATGAAACATACGAGCTTTTGTCGAAACGAAAGGTCTGTTTTGTCTGGAGCGTTACGGATCGGATGGACGAACTCCCGCCCAGAGTGACTTCAGATCTCATTTATCTTCGGTTCATGGGAAAGTTTGGAGAATTCAAAAAATTCAATAAGGTGCAGAAGGACAGGTCGGAGGTCTTAGAGAAATGGTGGAAACATCTCTCTGAGAAGATAGGTTCCGTCAATCTTGCACTAGTTCTTGTGAGCAACCACTTTTCTGGTTTTGCGCCTGCGACCGTCAACGAGCTAAGAAAGCTTGCTGGGAAGGAAGAAGCAGATTGGGCTATCCTGTCCTCCCCAGATTAAACTAGTCCCGAATATTGCTTTTCCAAACTAAAATCACCCTCATCTGAGTCTATTAGATATTGAGAGTAACAGGCCAGCCTTCTTCCTTACTATGTGAGCTATCGATCGGTGAAGAAGGTAGGCAGTCTCAAGTCAAAAAGGCACCCTTAACTAGCCGAAAGCTCTATCCTACTCTCCGGTCTCTCATGGTTACCGATATTTTTGCCGAAGTAGAAAAGCAGGCTGAGAATGCGACCAGTTCAAGAGCTTCTTGGCGCGGAGTATTGTCTCTCAACATCCCTACTCTCGGATTGGGTTCCGTTGAATACCACCTTCGTGCGGCAAAGGCACACGGTGACCTTCAGCCTGTCAAGTTTGTCAAAGTCGACAGCGTGACCGGGAAGGAAGTGATCAGCAGGGAGGTTCCGAAACTCTTCAGATACAAATTGGGACCGAACGGCGAGAGGATCGATGTTCAGGAAATTCCTCAGGAGGAAGTGAAGGAAAAAGTCAGGTACGGGGATGATTATCATGTTTTTGCTAGGAATGAACGAAGATATTTTCTCAAAGATGAGCTCGAAATTTCCGGTAAGTGGATAGAGGTCGTCCCGTCTCAGGTCATTGACAAACAGGAGGACGGCCAGTCGATCGAGCCCTTTGACCGGACGACGAAAATTGATGTGGAGCCCGACGGATTTGTCCCACTAGAAAGACTGGCTGAGTACAAGTTCAAGGAAGTCTACCAGATGGCACCTGACACCGACAAAAAAGTCAAGGAGACTTCGTCAAGGGTCAGGCAACTTGCAAGGTATCTACTTGAAAAACAGACAGCGCTGGTCTCGTTCTTTTCGTGGGGAAGGGGCTACCAGTTCTACACCGCTGTTGTTTATCCCTATGAGCGAAAGGACGGCCGCCTATGGCTTCTGATGGGGCTGAGCGAAGGTGTGCTAAAGCTCGACGACACTTGGGCGCTGCAGGAGGACAAGCAGGAAGAATCTCTGCCTCCAGTCCCAGTCGCAACGAAGCGTAAGCCAAAGGTAAGTATTTCAAAGTAGTCGTCTCCTAAAAGATGCGGGTCTCTCGCCTGCATCTCATTCTTTGGAGGCTCGCACTGTGAGCGAGACTCTCGCCAACTACGTCCAAGAGAATCACGCAAAAGCGAATGCTCTGGATCTTCCAACATGGATTGCGAGTAACCCTCTCCCTACAATTTGCGAGCCGAAATACGAAGGAATAAGGGTCTTTCTGTTCAAGAGTGGCGACAACCTTGTTGTCTCGGGGAAGATAGGCAGCATCTACACTCCAACTTCTACCCCCACAGTATTCTTGAAAGTACCAGAACTGGTCCGAGCACCGAAGCGGATGATACTGGATGGAGAGTACGTTTCAAGGGACGGATTGCACTTCTTTGATATCCTCCATTTCGACAATCGAGATCTGAGGCCGCTCCCACTTTACCGTCGAAAGGAGATTCTAAGCCAGATACTTGGAGGTGCCGAAATTGAAACCAAGTTCATTACAGCTGAATCAATTGAAGAGATAGACAAGTATCGAGAGGAAATCCTGTCAAATGGAGGAGAGGGTATCATTGCAAAAAATCCAATGTCGTTTTACGGCGAACCCGACACTTGGCTAAAGATCAAGCGTTTTGACACGGTGGATTGTTTTGTAATCGACTACGGAGAATCTTCAGATCAAAAGAGAACATGGTCGATCGGAGCGTATGACATCTCCGGCAAGATAGTGAGCCTTGGTGAAGTCTCATCATTCGTTGAACGTGTAGATCCGAAGAAAATAAGACTGGGATCGGTCGTCGAGGTACGGTTCACGTTGATTGAGAACAAGTTTAGGGCGTCGTTCATCCTGAGAGTTCGACGTGACAAGTCTGCGAGTGAGTGCTTGATGACACAGATTCCACAATTCCAATTGTCTTAGAGAGCGTCGATTATTTTTTGTCCCTAAAGAAAGATCTTGATCCTGCATTTGCACTTGAGATCGCAAACGATTTCTCGGAAACGACAAAAGATCTTTATACAAAGTCGGAGATCGCGGGCAGCCTGAGGAGAAAAGAAAAAATTGTTCACGACATCGACTTTGCAGTAATCCCCGCAATCGATAACTTCTCTCTGTGGAAGGAAAAAGTCTCCCAGAGGGTAGTAGAAATCGGTGGAGTGATCAAGATATTCGGTGAGACAATTAGCGACTTCCTCTATCATGGAGTTCGGGTCAACCTCTTCATTTGCCCTGGGGAGGACTCGTGGGGAGTGACGCTGATGTGGGCAACCGGGCCAAAGGGCCACACTATCGGAATGACGATCAAGGCGCAAAAGAAGAACCTGCTGTACAACTCGCAGGGGATCTGGACTCGGGATGACCCGCCCAAACTCATCCCCGCGAGGACGGAGATGGACATATCAAGGATTCTCGATTGGAAGTACAAACCTCCGGAGCTTCGGGGCAAGGGCGAACCATCGAAGACCGAGTAGTAGTACTAGAAAGGAAAATGACCGAAGAAGAAGAAAAACAACAAGATAAGGAAGAGGGAGATTCTTCGGCCAGGATCAAGATCAGGATCGAGTCGCTCTCGGACCTCGTGTTCGGTCTCGCGCTCTCGATTGGATCGATCGGCTTTCTCTCCAGTCCCGCTCACAGCGCGTCCGATCTGGAGTTTAACATCGCAGAATTTGCGTTCAGCTTCATCATACTTGTTTTCACATGGCTTGGATATTCCAGGACGGTCGCGGTGCTTTCACGAGAAAACGATGCCTTCCTTTACGTGAATATTGTTCTGCTATTTCTAGTGGCAGTCGAGCCTTACCTTTTCTTCGTACTCGTAACCACTTCTCATGACCTAACAGAGACGTTCTCAATCGCTTACGGGCTGGATGTAGGAGCGATGTTTCTGATTCAGGGTGCCCTCGCGCAACTCGTGTTGATAGAGGACAAGAAAAATGTCAAGCTTGGTCGGAAGCATCTCCATCCCCAGATAACCGCGAGATTTCGGAGAACGGTGGTCGCCGAAGTGATTGTTGGTGTACTGTTTTTGATTTCTTTGCTGCCGATATTCTGGGAGATTAATACCCCCATCGGTCCTGCCAGATTCTTGTTTTGGTATTCTCCTTTTGTGATCGTATTTCTGATCCGCGGTGCACGAATTATGAAGCCAAAGAAGAGCACCACGCCTCAGGTTGTGCCTTAATGGCTTTTCTATCTGAATTCTCTGCGAACGAGCTCGTTTTCCAAAATCGTTTTCTTTAGGTCGATTCGCCTCGAATGGTAGACGATCTTGCTCCAAGCTCTGGGATCATTTTCCTCGGCGGCCAGATTGCAGAGGAGTTGATACGCCGGTCGGATTTTCCTTAATTCCTCTCGTAGCTGCTCGTCCGACCAATCAAACACGCTATCTTCGAACAACAAGACCTCCCTCTGGTCGTCTTTGACTAGGAGCACAAAATCGTCGCTGAGATTGACTGACAAAGCCGAAATTCAGATTCCAAATTTCGATGGTAAGAACGTTGACTCTATACTCTAATTACGTTTCTTAGGGCTATATTGAGCCCCTACTCGAAGCTTGAAAATTGGTTTTTCGAAAAGGATTTTTTCAAGCGTTCTTCTGAAGAGATATTTTCACTTTGGTTCCAGGAAAAGCACCGAGCTTCGTAGCGTCGTCCGAGGTAACAGTTATCCAAATGTCCTGTTCAAAATCACTGTCACGAAGGCACAATTTCACATTACCACTGTCATCCGCATCCATCCGACTCAAGACAACAACCTTGTCAGGCATCGACAGGCCGGGCGGCGCTTCTACATTTAAATTTTGTATTATTGGGATGGACTTTCTCTCTGACACTGGTGGAGAGGAAATCATCGGAGTTGTCTCCTGTGGTTCGACAAAATCGAGTTTGCTCTTTGTCCAACGGGGAGTGTCTTCGATTATACTCGTATTGAAGTGCAGAGCATCGGTCAGATCAGCTTTCCACTGGTCTAAACCAGTGTGGATAATGCGGGCAAAGAACCTCTCCCTAAGGAGTTTCAGAGGTTCAAGATGGTCAGCCGCGTAAAGATATTTCGAATATTCCGGAGTGTTCAGCTGATCACCTGACAGGTAAATAGGCTCACGTCGGAAACCGGTTGCAATTATTGCTTCGTTCAGATCACCGATTACAATCGCTGCTTGCTCAGAGAATCTCTCGGCAGCCGTCGTCGCAAACTCGGCACGAGGCATGACCCTGAATAGATACGTCGCGTGACCAGTTTCAGAGGTGACTTCCAGCACGATGGCGTTTCCACCAACGGACACCTCGCCCATCACGGGAATCATGAACCAGATGTGGACAATGTCCTTTGATTTCTTCAATCCAACGCATTCCAAGTTTGGTACGCCGATCGAAGAAATGTAGTCATAAGACTGTGAAAGCGGAGAAAACTCCACGCTTTTCTCCAGCTTCGACCAGAGCCCCAGCGAGATCTGATCAACGTCTTTCCGTGGAGCGGCGCGGCCTTCAACCATGAGCCAGCTCAGTTTCTGGAGTTCGTCGAAAGTTGCTGAAGGGACGTTTGCCTTAATCGTTTCGATTGAGGTTGCCTCAAGTGCTCTCATCGCTTCTCGGAGTTTCTCCACGAAGAACTGGGTCACGTTGGCAAGCCTTGAGAGTTCGATCGTCACGCCGTTCTTGGCTGTTAATCTTACTTTGAAGTTCTGCAGGTCAACCGTCTGAATTTGCGAAAAGGGGATACGGATCGGAAGAACATTTGAGGAAAGGATTACCAGGGCGGTCTCGTAAATTCGCGCCCTACAAGCAGCGGGAGCCTGGCCAGGTACACGCATATCTTGGATTGCGTAAAAACAAGGCGATTCGTAAACAACGGTGGACTCCTCCATTAAGAGGGCTTTCGCGAGCGCATTCCCCCAGCTTTCAGTCAGCTTTTGGGCAAAGCTATCGTACTTCATCCCAAACTGCGAAAGCGCGATATTTTGACCATTGCTCGCAGTTATGGAAACACGATAATTCGAAGCTTCGAGTCTTGCCGCTTCGGTGTACGCGACAAAAACAGTATTTCCGCCACTAAGCTTTATCAGGGCTCCGAGAGTCCATATCTCTGCAACTGCATCAACAGGTACTGTTTGTGGAGGAATCAGCGCCTTGCAGGTAGTGTCAAACAGCTTCTCACCGAACGAGGAATCAGGAGAGGCTGGCTGACTCATTCTACATCGAGTCTACTATATCTCGCTCTACCTGCTGGATCTGTTTCTCGATATCCTTCTTTTTATCCTTGTAGACTTTGTCTGAAATTGTCCCGTCATTTTTCATCTGTTCGAGAGACTGCAGCTTTACCTGAAGTTGATCTTTCTTCGCCTTTAGCTCCGAAACGGCGTCCTCGCCGAGCTGAGCTTTCGCAATCTGATTATCGATCACTCTGATCTGCTCCTTGTACTTCTCAAGATAGAACTGCGCATCCTTCCAGGAAAGTCCGTTCCCGATCATCTGTTCGGTTTGGATGATTTTCGTTTGGAGCTCTTCTTTCTGCTTTCGCAGATCGTCGGGAGAACTCATTTCTTAACCAGTCAACTTTTGGCCGCAGTTGTTACAGAATCTCGCAGTCGCGGAAATTTTCTGTCCGCAGTTAGGGCACACAGACTTGTCCAGCGGTGCGCCGCACACCTCGCAGAACTTGCCGCTCGACGTTGGTTTTCCGCACTTTGAGCAAATCACTTTGACCTCCTCGGCACCCTTGATTTCGGCTGAATAGTCCTGCGCCATCATTGCTTCTGTAGCTTTTTGGCCGAATGCTTGCGCCCGCGCCTTTTGCACCGTAATGGCTTGCCTCGGGGCACACTCAACGCACATCAGACCCTGTTCATTCCAGCACGTCGCGTCAACGTACTTCGTGCAACCAGGACATTTTGTAAAATGAGCTCTCGCCTCCGCGGTAGCCTCATCCAGAGCCTTCTCGTGAGCTTCACGCCATTTTGAATCGTGCATGTAGCCCGCTGCGTTAGAAGCTCCATACGAGCTGCCACCCAGACCTCCTAAAGCACCGCCGAAGCTGCTGCCAAGGCTGCTCGCGGCTCCCAGCAATCCCTTTGCTTTCGCATATGGAGCCTGATGGTATTTTGTCATAAAACCATCGGCACAAATATCGCACTTGAACTTGAACTGGAATCCATTCTGATCTGACATGTCGTCAAAGTTCTTAACAAAGTCCCGCAATACCAAACTGCAAGTCACCTTTGGTGCCCGGCAGGAGTCGAGTTATAATAAATCTTCGCTGGAAATACATTCGTGCGGTAATAAGTACTTCATAACATGGTCGTGCTAGCCGGACTCCATTATTCAGTCACACTCTAATGAATCACTCGACGGCACCAACGATCCTTCTCAGGATCTCCTTTTCCATTATTGTACCCTCAAGAACTCCATCTTTGTCCACGACGGCAATCATTGGTATATTTTTTTCCTTGAACAGGGTCGCCATATCAAGTGCGAGTTTGTCCTCATCGACGATCACGGGTTCGTCAAGTTGAGTGTCAGACACTTTTAGTGTTCGTAGCTCGCGGTTACTCAATGACATGGCATATCTGAGTAAAAGAGTTCCAATTGGTTTGTGCTCTCGGTTCACGACCACAATCGCGCGAGAGTCGGAATCTAGGCACTTTTTCAGAGCTACTCTTACGGGCTCTTCATCTCTTATGCTGACCGTGGGGAGTGTCTTTGAAATTTCCTTTGCAGTAAGCAGGTTCAACTGTTGCCGCACAATTTCCTTTGTTCCTTCCTCCTGATCGATTTTGACGATC
>DATNHH010000108.1:0-4524 GCA_035605055.1 Nitrososphaerales archaeon | reverse complement strand
AAACTTGATTTTGAAACTATCACTGCGACTGCCACCGTCAAGATCGCGAAGCCGAAAATGGAATAATACGCTTGGCTAAAGTTACCAGGGATTCCATTGATCCCTCCCACACCGTTTGTCCACTTGTCCAGTGAGGGCGATTGAACGAGATACATACCCAGAGGAACCAAAGACAGAGTAGCCACCGCAAAATAAAATCCCTTCAGTCTGAACATAGGAAAGCTGACTAGGTATCCGAGGAATCCAGAAACCAAAGCTGAAATGATCAAAGATACAAATGAATTCGTGTGTTCAACATAGAACAGAATTGCAAAAACATAAGCACCCGCTCCAAAAAAAACAGTAATGCCCAAGTTCACATAACCCGCAAATCCGCCAAGGATGTCGTAGGAGACCGCGAGAGCAAGATAGATTAGAAAAAAATCCAAAACTCCATCTATAACATACTTGCCCGCTACGAACGGAGCAACAGCGCCCAGAACTATTGAGGCGCTAACCAAGCCAACCACTCGTGGATGGTTTCTTGCGAATCTAATGAGGCGCCTTACTTCATTTCCTTTCAAGTGTTGCTCAATTCTTCTGATTAGTTTGATATCAGATCTTGAATCCAGTGCTGGTCCCGGACAATCCCGTCGGTTTTATCATCAGGATTAGAATCAAAAAGACAATTGCGACAACTGGCGACCAATACTCCAAATTAGAGATTTGGACGCCTAATGCCGGGATAATTATAGGATTCAAAAATGGCGCTTGAATAAAAATTTCTACAAAGCCGATAACGAGGCCTCCTATAAGCGGCCCCCAATAGGACTTGGTACCTCCCAGGACCATAACTGACAGAAGTGAAATTGTGTAAGGCAGACCAAACCCTGGATTCATGTTATTAGTCATCGCTATGCTTACTCCAGCAAGGGCCCCAAACCCAGAACCCAGTGCGAAAGTGAGGATGGATATCCTCTGAAGATTCACGCCCATAAGGACTGTAGATTCACGGTTTTGGGTTATCGCCCGCATAGCTTTTCCAAGGTAAGTTCGTCTTGAAAAAAAATACAGCAACGATGTGGACATCGCGACTGTTATCAAAGCCAAAATCTTTACGCCATCAAGATAGACGCCGCCAAAATTGAAGGAGAGTTGTGCCAAGTTCAGCGGGATTGTAAAGACGGAAAGCTGGAAGGGAATAAATTTCGGCATGTAAATGAAGCCGATGTTCTCGATGATGAAAGACGTCCCAACGGTAACAAGAATCGAGCTGATCAGAACTTCGCTTGATGGTCTCTTGAGAATATGTTTGATCAGGGTAAATTCGTAAGCAGCACCGAGAATTGCTATAGAAATGAAGGATACCAGAAGAATTCCGAGAACCGACAGAAACCCAAATCGACTAACAGAGAATGAAGTAGCCACGTAAAACCCGAGAAAACCACCCAACATCACGAAATCGCCATGTGCGAGATTCAGTACGCCCAGGACAGAAAAAATCAAAGAGAGCCCGAGTGCAGCCAAAGCGTAGATGGCACCGACCAAGATGCCATCGGCAGCTGATTGCGCTATTTCCGTTGCAAGATCTATCAATTCGTCAAGCTCGAATCGAGAGACCTCATTTTCAGGTCTTGAATGTTATCCTTACGGATGCGCATAAGTGGCATTAGCTACGCTAGGTGGGTACACAGTTTCGATATTTCCATGTTGCCACTGGACGGTTGCCAACCCAATTGTTCCATATCCCTGAGGTTCTATTGTAAGTTGACCTGCTATCGTCTGGAAATTCTCGTGATGCAAAGCATAGTTCAAGGCTGAATTCTCACTTGTTGTCGTGCTGAAATTAGCTGAGGGGACATTAAGAACTGCTTGAGCAATCATCTGGAAGATGATCATTCTAAGCTCAATGTTCTGATAATTGTACCAATTGACTGGAGCAACGTTTCCCGTGGAATTGGCTTGTTTCGCTAACTGATTTGCATTGCTCATAATTTGCAAGAATGTACTAGTTCCGCTGTTAGCGGATGGAAATGACGGAGTCCAGAATACTTCTGTAGTAATATTGTCAGTGCTAATACCTGCTGTCTTGAGAGAACTGGCAAAACTTGCACCCCACTCGATCGTATGCCATTGTTTTGGATGGAATCCCGCAGCGTTCGCCTGTTGGATCAGCAAGGCGCAGACCGGTCCAAAAATCGCACAATAGACAATGTCAGGTTGTGGATTCAACGCCTTGAGAGCATTAATCTGTTCTGGGAAAGTCGTCGTGCCAGGAGTTAGTAGCTGCTGGTAATCGACCGTCAACCCTGTCGTGTGATTTGCAAGCCACAACCCACTGTTGTAATCATCAATTGCCCAAGTAATGTCCCAACCTATGAAAGCGATATTCTTCGCCCAATGAGTCGCGTTCAACATCTGGAAGTAACTCGCAGACCAAGCCGTAGTAGTGTTGTCAGACCAGTATGGAACCATGTCAGTAGTTTGCCAATTATAAGTCCCATTCCACATCGTAGCAGTACTCGCCTCCGCCATTATCAGAGGAACCTTGTCAGTTTGGGCTATCGGCTGGAGAGTCAAACCGGTGTCTGCACTGTACGGACTGACTAGAACGTTGGCTCCCTGATTTTCCGCGAATTGATGATATTCTGAATCAGCGGTTGTAACCGAACTTGCATCATCCGCGGTGATGACTTTTACAAGATGATGCTCTCCATTTTGGTCAACTAGTCCTCCGTTTTGATTCACCCACGCTTGCCAAGCTTCATTAAAGTAGAGATACCCAGCATCGAGAGGACCATATTGACCGGATTGAGAGACGGTCATTGCAACGGTGACGTTGGCTCCCATGCTGGCTGAGACTGAGGAGCTCGCAGTTGATGATGAAGAGGAACTAGTCGAACTCCCTGAGTTGCTAGTCGCAAGATAGACACCTGCTGCGGCCACGATAATTATCACTATGACGATCACTGCAACCACTACAGTCGATATCGCTCTTGTCTTGCCAAAATTTTCCGAAACTTTCAACAGAGATAGGGCAATTTTGTAGTTATTTATGCTTTATTTATTTTCCGAGAGATATTTCGCCAAAACCAGAAATTTAGGCGTTTTCACACGCATTTGTAGGACTGACAAAAAATGTACCTGAAAAGGAACGTGGGTTTAATGCAAAATTGCGACTATTAGTTTGAAGAAGATTTCTAAGAATTCACAGTAGAATTTCTGAAACGAGTCTTAATTTCGCAATTACGTCGATTATCTCCCCTCTCGGTACAAAGAAAGACAACATCGATTCTAAAACTATATTATCGATTCTCGATGACTCTTTTCAGAGTGTCAACTTCGGTCTTTGAATTCTGCAAAGAAAATTCACAAAATTTCCATCTTACCGAAGGAACTCGAAGCTTTGGGATTATTAGCTTCAAACTTTTACTGTACTTGGAATAGACACCTCAGAGATCTTTTTGAGACAATTGATCCGGTAGTTTGGGAACAATCTAATCATAATCCGGTTGCATTACTTAACACGGTTTCATCGTCCAGAATTGAAGAACTGAAATCTGATTCAGGCTTTGTTTCAAAGCTGGAAAAGCTATCAACGCTTCAAAACGACTATCTGTCAGAGAATCCGACCTGCTGGTTTAAGCAAACGTTCCAAGGTCCTACGAAGGGAAGTCTCGTGGCATATTTTTCGGCTGAATTTGGAGTTGCTTCTTTTCTCAAAATCTACTCCGGAGGACTAGGAGTTCTTTCGGGAGATCATCTAAAGTCTGCTTCAGATCTTTGTATTCCACTTGTCGGAGTCGGACTTTTCTACAAGAAGGGGTATTTCTCCCAAGGAATCAATTCAGATGGATGGCAAGTGGAGCATTATCCAATTAATGATCCCACGACGCTTCCAATTGAGCCAGTCCTCAAACCCGATACCGAAGAACCTCTAACCTTTTCGATTTCCGTAGCCGATAGGGATGTGAAAGTACGAGCTTGGAAGGTTTCCGTTGGAAAAATTCCTCTCTATTTGCTGGATACCAATCTACCTGATCAAAATTCAGCAGAAGATTGTGAAATCACTGCCGAGCTTTACGGGGGAGATACGGACACAAGAATCAAACAAAAAATAATACTCGGTTTTGGTGGGGCCAAATTCCTTCGATTACACGGACTAGTTCCTTCGATCTATCACATGAACGAAGGTCATTCGAGTTTTGTCGGACTGGAAAGGATGTCCGCATTAATCGAAGACAAGAAATCGAGTCGAACATTCGCAGAAGCTCGCGCTCTAGTCAGGAATACGAGTGTGTTTACAACTCACACGCCGGTCCCTGCAGGTATTGACATTTTCACTCGGGGACAGATTGAACACTACCTTTCACAATATCCGAAAAGACTGGGGATAAGTATGGATGATCTTTTTTCACTTGGTCAGGAAAATCCAGAATCGTCAGGGTTCAATATGGCTGTACTTGCAATAAGGAGCTCATCAATGATTAACGGTGTTTCAAACCTCCACAGGCATGTGGCCAGAAAGCTCTGGGAAAGGGTTCT
>DATNHH010000107.1:0-5472 GCA_035605055.1 Nitrososphaerales archaeon | reverse complement strand
CGGTGTCCCCGTAAAGTGCAAGTCTGTGGGATTCACGAAATCGCACCAAGTTCTTTTGAATTACGGAGTTGAAGAATCTGTAGCTATTGCTGATAAGCTCCAGGATCTCGACATTATTGCCGACATCGGGATCAGGCTGGGAACCGCCGAAGTTACCAGGCGCGGGATGAAAGAAAACGAAATGGAAAAAATCGGATCTATCATCGCGGACGCTCTGGTTCAGAAAAAGCCGAAAAATGACGTAAGGGCTCGTGTTCACGAGCTAGTGTCTGATTTCGACTCAATCGAGTTTGCGCTAAATTAGTAAATGTTCTCTAAAGAGCAGTACCGCATTTTATGCAGAACTTTGCATTTGGTGCGTTCACGTACCCACATTTTTGACAGGACTTGCCCAACGACGATGTCCCAGGCGCGGGAGGGGGCATGACGGGGCTTGGAATTGTTTGTGGGATTGCAGGCGCTGATGCGATTCCCTTGCCGGCCATGTCAGACGTGGTCTTTAGAAGGATAACATCGCCAACAGCCTGAATCTCCTCTGGGCCAATGAACATATCTTCGGAATTCGACCCGTCAGGTGCGGGCTTTCTTTGAACCTGGATCGCCACCTTCCCGTCCAAAGATACAGCAAGATCAGAGACGGTTCCAATAATTTCGGCGTTTTTTGATACGACCGACTTTCCTACCAGTGACTCGCGTTTGAGATATCCCGATGACGACATTGTCATGGCAAATCTTCTATTACGCTAAAAAATGATTTGCTGGAATAGACTTACAATTTGGTTGATTTCAGAAACTGTGAGGACCGATTCAATCTCCCTGGAAGGCCATGAATTTGAACTCTAAGAATGCTCTAGAAAGAATAGAGGCCTCTCTGGCCAAAGTTCCGAACTCCGGCTCCATCACGGTTCTCCCCGATTATTTTGTCGACAGGTTCGTTCGTGTTGACAACTTTGACGAACTAGCGAAGGCAATCGATGGGAAAGGAGAGGAGGGTGGAGGAGGCAGCATTAGGGGAGTGCGCCAGTCCGAGGTCAAAGGCGGGAATGCTGTGAATCTAGCATATGCTCTCGCCTCACTTGGTGCAAATGCAAACCTCATTACGATCGCTAATTCCCTCCCGGCTGAGATGTTGCGATCAACTTTTCGCAAATTTCCTAAAGTCAAGCTTGACATCATTGAGGGAAATCCAGGATTTACTGTTGTACTGGAGTTCAAGAAGAAGGAGCGGATAGTCAACGTAATGGTCAGTGATGCAGGAGATCTCAAAGATTTCGATAGCTCGAAGATTCAAGAGAGTCACTTGAAAAAAATCGCAGACTCTGAGTTTGTCGGACTAGTAAACTGGGGATCGATCAGTAAAGGATCGGAGCTTACCGAGAGCATCTTCTCTTTTGCGAAGAAAAATGGAACCAAGACATTTTTCGATCCTGCGGACGTGTCCGAAAAAGCGGAAGATCTTCCGGAGCTCAAGAAAAAAGTACTCGACAAAGGCCTGATCCAATATTTCAGTATGAACGACAACGAAGCTAGGATAATGTCAAGAGTCCTTGCAGGCCATCGTCTCCCGCAGAATTATTCGGAAAAGGATCTCAATAAGACGATTCAGGTCCTTGCAGACCTAACTGGAGAGAGAGTGGACGTCCACACCCATCGGTTCTGCATCTCTTGCTACCGTAAGGAGTGTACCCTCGTCCAGTGCAATCATGTGAAGCAAAAAACGATAACGGGGGCCGGAGACGTGTGGGATGCTGCCGACTTGATTGGTTACATGACCGATCTGGATGATGAGGATCGCTTGACTCTTGCAAATGGGGCCGCTGGACTTTACGTATCTAGGGATAGTGCGATACCCCCAACCACGCCCGAAGTTATTGAATTTCTACGTGCACAGGCAGAGTAGTTACTGAGGTTCTATCGTCGAAGGTGGCTTGCTGCTTATCGCATACGTCACCCAAGTGACTCCCAATACTTCGTTTGTAATCCTGGAGCTGATTCTCTCAAGTATACTATATGGAACCTTGCTCCAGTCCGCAGTCATCGCTTCCTTCGACTCCACTATCCTTACAATAGCAACATGACCTACTTTTCTTTCGTCGCCCAGAACTCCCGTCGCAAGATCGTCACCGACTGCGGCATAAGCCTGCCAGACCCTGTCATAGAGGTCAGCCCTGATCAATTCCTCTTCGACTATAGCGCTTGCGTCCCTGCAAATCCTGAGTTTGTCTTTTGTAATCTCGCCGATGATCCTAACGGAAAGTCCGGGTCCGGGAAATGGGTGCGTTTTCACAAGTTCTCGGGGCAAGCCCAGAGCTGAAGCTACTTCACGCACTTCATCCTTGTAGAGGTCTCTTAATGGCTCGATAAGCTCGAAGCCTAGCTTCTTGGGAAGTCCACCGACGTTATGATGAGACTTGATCTTTGCCCCATGTTTTGAAGCTCCAGCTGCACTTTCAATAATGTCGGTGTAAAGAGTTCCTTGTGCTAACCATCTTATCCCACCAATTCTCCTACTGACTTTTGTAAACGATTTGATGAACTGTCTCCCAACAATCTGCCGTTTCCTTTCTGGATCTTTCACCCCTTTGAGTTTTGCAAGGAAAATCTTAGAGTCGTCAAGAATTATGAGATTTCTTCCCAGCTGATTACCAAAGATCGAACTGATTTTGTCGCGTTCACCTTTGCGCAAAAGCCCGTGATCGACAAACACACAGTAGAGCCCTTTGCCGATGACCTTCCTCAGCAGTTCGGCCGTAGTTGCAGAATCGATTCCACCGCTAAGAGCGCAGATTACCTTCTCTTCAGGTCCAATCTTGCGTTCGAGCATATCAAGAGCATCTTCGATCATGACTTTGGGCGTCCAGTTTTTCTCGCACTTGCAAACCCCGAACACGAAATTCGAGAGAATTTGCATGCCGTTTTCGGTTTGAGTTACTTCAGGATGAAATTGAACCGCGAACTGGTTTCCTGATGAAATAGCCGCGAAGGGAGAGTTTTCACTTGATGCAATCGAGGCAAATCCTTCTGGAAGAGATTGAGCCGCGTCTCCATGGCTCATCCAGCATACAGACGCTTCGTTGAGTCCCGAGAATAAAGCGGAATTAGAATCAAAATTGACGACAGCCTTGCCGAACTCCTTCTTTGTAGATCGGGTAACCTTCCCCCCTTTTTGATGTACAACCGCCTGTAACCCGTAGCAGATTCCGAGCACTGGAATCCCAAGATCGTAGAGCGTGCTCTTGGGAAGAGGAGCTCCACGCGAGAACACACTCTTCGGGCCTCCCGAAAAGATCAGTCCCCTGGCTCTTTTGGCTGCGACTTCCTCTGGCGAGATGTCATACGGCACAAGTTCAGCGAAAACGCCAAGTTCGCGAATCCGCCTGCAAATCAGATGGGCGTATTGTGCGCCAAAATCCAGAACCAGAATTTTTTCCAGAGAGTCGGAAGAAGGCAAGCCGCCTAAATCTTCTCTTCGCCAGGCAAGATGATGTTGTGCGGCCTTAGCTCATCAACTCCGGCTGCGCTCACTGCACCAAACTTCGCCTTGCTCCAGAGATCAACGATTGATCCCGCGCCTGCGTAACCGAACGAAGCTCTGAGACCTGCGCTGAACTCTTCGACCACGGTTTGAACGTCGCCTCTGTACGGCACGACTCCCTCCACTCCTTCCGCGATTCCCTTTGCGGGCTGGTTGTACCGATCCATTGCAAAGCGTTTTTGCCTGGAAGAGATGCTTCCCATTCCCCTGTAAGGTTTGTAGTACTTTCCTCCAATCTTGATCAAACCTCCTGGAGATTCAGTACATCCAGCAAAAACGTTCCCCATCATCACCGCTGACGCACCTGAAGCAAGGGCAAGCGCGGCATCACCTGCCGCTCTTATTCCGCCATCCGCAATTATCGGAATATTCAACCCGAGTTCATCCAGAGTTTCGCCAATTTGAGCCACGGCAAATAGAGTAGGGGCACCGGCTTTGGTCACTTCAGAAGTTACACAAATCGAACCGGAGCCCACACCTGCACGAATTGCCGCAATCTTGCCATCAAGCGCAGTAACTGCGTCCCGTGTCGCTTCCGCGGTTCCAATGTTACCGACGATGAATTCAGTTCCGACCTGGCTTGTAAGTTTCTTCGCAGCCTCGATGATGTTCACGTTGTGGAAGTGTGCGACATCCGAAACCAAAACGTCCACATATTTCTCAAGAGCCTTTGCCCTTTCAAGATCGTGGGGCGAAATCGCTGCTCCAACGAGCAGTCGGCCTTCCAAGTCTCTGGAGGCTAAGGAGTTACGCTCCCGGGAATAAACGTCCTTGATCGTGATTAATCCAAGCAATTTACGGTCATTATTCACAACAGGTAATTTCTCAACTCTGTGATGGTGCATTATTTTCTTGGCCTCGTCGATTGTCACGTCCGGCCCGGCCGATTTCACGTCACTCGTCATTACAGACCTTACGTCATCGCTCTTGTCCGCAAAGTTTACGTCCCTTCGGGTCAGGATTCCAACGAGAGTATCTTCACCTTCAACGACAGGGAGGCCGGAAATGCTGTTCTTCTGCATCAGCTCAAAAGCTTCGGAGACTTTCTGGTAAGACCTGATCGTCACGACGTCCCGGATAATGAAAGATTCAGCGCGCTTTACCTTTTTTGCGTTTTCCACCTGCTCTTCGATCGACATGTTTCGATGAATAATCCCGATCCCGCCCTGTCTTGCAAGTGCAATCGCCATGTCGGCCTCGGTCACGGTATCCATGGGCGATGAAACAAGCGGAAGATTGAGCTTTAGTTTCGAAGTCAAATTTACGGAAAGATCGACATTTGAAGGCTCAATATCGCTTCTTCCGGGAAGCAACACAAAGTCTCGGAAAGTGTAGACACCACGAGCGTTAACAAGCTTAGAATAAAAGCCGGCTGGCAAAGGACTACTAATATCTCCCTTGCCGAAATTGTATCATCGAAAGTTCGCTATAAGGCTTTATTATTGATCGAGGCCATGAGTACTACTTTTTCTCCAACATTCTGGTAAAGGCCCAATTAATAGTGCTCAATATTTCGTTCAGCCTCACTTTCTCTCTATAGTTTTCAATCGTGACTTTGCTGATATTTCCGTCCGACTCCTCAATAGTAAACTTTAGCGCCTGTTGCGAATCCAACTTTCCGGTGGAAACAAGTTCTTGGTCTTTTGATTCGTAACCCTTGACGATTCTGTTGACAAAAAAATTTTGGAATGGCGGTATAGTTTGTGACACTTTAACATCGCTGTTGGGGACGACTATGATTTTTTCGGCTGTGACGAAAGCAGTTGCGATCAGCTTCCCATCATTTGAGCGCCGTAGCTGTCGAGGCTCCTCCGCACTCTTGACAGCCGGAGCTTGCATCTCGGATTTCACCGCAGTTTCAGTTTTTTCTGATGATTGAGCCTTCGACTGGGTGGACAGAATTGACCGAAGTTCGGTTGCGGGAACGAAACTGTTTT
>DATNHH010000106.1:0-3733 GCA_035605055.1 Nitrososphaerales archaeon | reverse complement strand
AACCCCGCCCATTCCATTTATCAGCAAAGTGTCCTTTGAGGAAAGATTCCCGATGTCAAACAGAGCATGGTAGCAGGCGGCCGCGCTGCAGGTAAGAGCGGCACCCTGTTCATACGAAATATTTTCGGGAAGGGCAATTGCAAGGTCTGATCTCACCTTGACGAACTCCGAGTATCCGCCGTCCACCGAGAAACCAAGCTGTTGAATGTTGTCGCACAGATTTTCCCTCCCTTCCAAACATTGGGGGCAATTGGAGCAGGGGACGGAATTATTCACTATGACTCTGTCCCCTTTTCTGCGATTCTTCACATTGTTTCCAACGTCTGCGATGTCGCCAGCAATCTCATGCCCGAGCGTCAAGGCTTCACCGGCAATCGGAATTGTCCCATCGAGGAAGTGAAGCTCGGTATGGCAAACCCCTGCCGCCCTCACTTTGATGAGGACTTCGTTGGCAGAGATCGGTGGAACTTCGATCTCATCGATAACGAGAGATGAACCGCCCCGGTGCATGCGCGCAGCTTTCAATCTAGAGACACTCGAAAACTTGAACACGAGCCTACTTTTAGTAGTTCCGAGAGGATGGCGAATTCGATTCGCCAAGAAAGTCCTAATCTTAATGTATAGCAGTTTTTCGAGCTCTAAGCTCGATTCGTTCTCGAATAAAAAGTGTCTAGCTTCGCTTTATTAAGAAAAATAGTGTGCGAACGATAACAGTCCGTGAAAATGTTTTCAAAGAGACGGCTGAGAAATCGCAGATAATTTTTGACTGGAATCATTCTTTATGATGAAACTCAATCTGCGAGGTCGTACACTCTTTCATTGGTTTGTCCTCTCGAATTTTGATAATGAAAGGTCCACGAAATTTCTTGTCTTCAGTGATCTCTTGGTATTGGAGCTCCACGACCGTCCCCACGTCAATCTTTGAAGGATCGACCTCCTTCAAATAGGTACCGACCTTTCCCATATCGACCACATTGCCAGACTCGTCATAGAGGCCTACAAACCAGGAGTGTGGGATTCCTGTTCTGTCCATCTCAATCGTTCTTTCAATCCCAGTTATGAAACAGTCGGCCGTGTCAAATCGTTTCAGTTTGAGCCAGGAGTTTTTCTGACCATATGTTGAGGACGGATTCTTGACGATTAACCCTTCTTTCCCAATTGACAGTTGCTGGTCTTTGTAGTCCACTATCTCCTGAAAAGAATTCTTCAGCTCGAACGGGACTTCAAGAAACTTCCTGGGACCTGAAAGAAGATCCGAAAGGATTTTCTTACGCTCGATAAGAGTTCGACTTGCCTGATCTTCCTCCCCAACTCTGAGGACATCGAAGATGTGAAGTTCATCCGGAGAAATGTACTCTCCATCTAAGATTATTCTATCAGGAATCTCATCACTTGTCAAAACTTCGATCCTTTTGAATAATTTAGGATGAGTCGATTCGGAATAAATGACACCGTGACGAGTTGTAAGGAGAATTTTTTTACCACTCTTGAAAACAAAAACGCGAAAGCCGTCCTGCTTTGGCTCACAGATACTGGGAGGCGGATTTAGCTCAAGCCAGTCTGGCAGATCTATGCTGACAGCTTTGGCATAGTTCTCCACCATAAACTCTGTGAGGGCGCTGCTCAAAGCGGATCAATGCGAGAGGCGAAAACCCGATGCTCTTCCGAATACTAGAGCCCGACGATCGACCAGATGTCGTCATCGCTATCTAGTAGAGTGTAACCGCATCGGTCGCATTTGTGTCCAAGGATTCTAGTTTTCTTATCACCGTTCAACATTGTTCTTTCGTACTCAATCATCTGTCCTGCACGACATTTGTCACAGATCATCTTGCAAACATAGAATGTCCACTGAATATCATTTCTAAAGTGTTCGTCAATCTGTGATCGGACTGTTTTGCTTGCTCTTATCAAGTTCTGCTGAGGATCGTTCGAGTAATCTACTGAGCCTTCAGAATCAATAGAGTAATTCTGTTTCAGGATGGATACATTCCGCCAGAGTATTCAACTGCAGTAATCATGGTGTATTAGATATAAGGCAGTAATGCGCTTTATAGATAGGAAACGTCACTCATCAGGTTTTGAATCGGTTTGGGAATCCCGGAAAAAATCAAGAAAATTGAGGACGATATCCACAAGACTCAGGTCAACAAGAAGACCGAGCACCATGTCGGCCTCCTCAAAGCAAAACTGGCGAAGCTCAAAAGAGAGCAGGAGGAGCAACAGTCTCGGGGCGGTGGGAGCCAAATTGGCTACGACGTCAAGAAGACAGGTGATGCGACTGTTGTCCTGGTCGGCCTTCCGAGCGTTGGAAAGTCCACGTTACTAAACAGTATGACGAATGCGAAGTCGAAGGTTGCCGCGTATCAATTTACGACTCTTACTGTAGTTCCGGGAGTCATGGATTATCGGGGCGCCAGAATCCAGGTTCTCGATCTTCCTGGAATCATCGAGGGTGCATCGTCGGGTAAGGGACTCGGAAAAAGGGTGTTGTCGGTTGCAAGAAACGCTGACCTGATCTTGTTCATTGTAGATGTTTTCCAGCCCGATGCAGCCACGGTTCTGCGACGGGAGCTCCGAAATATAGGGATCAGGGCTGATGAGCGTCCTCCAAACGTGGTTATCGAGGCAACATCCTCGGGCGGGATCACAGTGAGCGTGCAGGTAAAGCTCACGAAAATCTCCGAGGATCTTGTAAAGGAAATACTCCGCGTGTACGACATCAACAGCGCGCGTGTAATCATCAGGGAGGACATTACAGATGAGCAGCTAGTCGATGTGCTTCTCGCAAACAGAGTCTATATTCCATCACTAACAATCATGAACAAAGTGGATCTTGTCAACGCCGGTTTCATCAACGAGATCTCGAGCAAGGTCCCTTACAAATTCATTCCAGTTTCCGCGGAATCAAATGTGAATATTGCCGCGCTGAAAGAGGAGATCTACAAGAGACTTGATTTCATCCGAATTTACATGAAGCCTCGCGGTCAGGACGCCGACATGAAGGAACCTCTCATTGTAAAGAACGGATCAAAAGTCTTGGATATCTGCAACAAGCTTCACCGCAGGATGAAGGAAGATCTCAGATACGCGCAGATATGGGGAAAGAGCGTAAAGTTCGGCGGGCAAAAAGTGGGGATTACTCATAGATTGATGGACGAGGACGTTATCACACTAATTACAAAGTAGGATAGAACACTGTTCTCTCGACACCAATGCAGTGCATTTTGGAAAAATCAATTTCAACAAAGAGAGTCTTACTCTTTATTCGGCATTAATCATCTTAGTTCCGATCTTGGGGACCTAGAGGGCCTTTAAACCTCCAGGAGACTCCGCCTCCTACGATTGAAATAATTACTAGGGTTTGATTTCCCAAAAGGCCGATGTTGTAAAGTCTACTTCACAAGAAGAGCACCTTCCCACAAGTGAGAAACGCCATCTAGCACTTCTCTTCCATTCAACCTACGTACCGCACTTTGGACACTTTGCATAAAGATTAGACAATGAGTGATACTTCTATGGAAGTGCTGGAAAAACTTACTTTAGTTTCTTCACTCCAATCGGATCGAAGCATCCAGATCAAAAGGAGAGAGCGGTGAAATCGGGACAATAAGATCTGGCGAAAGAGTCATCGAGAGATTTTGGGCGCTAGAATCGAATTCAGCACGGCCCTGTTTGATTGGACAACATCGTTTGATTGTTTGGACAGGTGGATGTTGATGCATGCTCGGTT
>DATNHH010000105.1:0-3049 GCA_035605055.1 Nitrososphaerales archaeon | reverse complement strand
AGCCTTTGGTATCGAGGAGTTTGGAAGTTCGCTCGTTTGGATGGCTAGAGAAGGGGGCGACATAAATTTGGACATTCGTGATTTCGATAGCTTGGCTAGCAATATTAAGAAAGTACTTCTCGACAATAACAATCGAAAAATCAGAATTGTACTGGATTCACTTTCTTCGTCTTTGATGCTCAACGATATTGAAACCACTTACAAATTCACGGATCTATTGATAGATGATGTAAAGAAGCATGAAGCTATCTTGCTCGCAACTTTTGAAGATGGAATGCACCATCCAACGGCTCTTGCTGCCATGCAGCAACTCTTCGACGGTGCTATCGAGTTGAGTTTGCATAGATTCGGGTACAGGATTTTACCGCTTCTAAGAGTTGTCAAAATGAGAGGTATCAAGGTGGATCCAATTTACTTCAAAATAGCTTTTGAGAAAACGGGAATCCGTCTCGATGACAAAGCGTTACAACTCGAATCATTTGAGATCACCAATACTGAGAGAACGGGAGAAAAGTTCAGAGAAGCATCGACATTTTTTGGACTCAATGGAGGGACCAGCACAGTATTCAACTATCTCGCAAAGTCGTTTATCGATGACTATAGTGGAAAGAGACTTTCGGCCGAGCAAGCAGGATGGAGAACACGCGGATCTATTTCAGAGGCTACAAATGCAACTCAGATATCACTTTACGGAAAAGCTGGAAAGTTTGGACCCATTTTGAAGGATCTACTTTCAAGTGGTGTTGTCGAAATGAGATATTTTCCCGGGCAGCGCGGGCGAGGTGGCGAGGTCGTAAAATTCAGGATTGCTTACGAAAAGGAACACGTGAAGCGATTCTTGGATAACTCAATTAGCAATCAGGAGAGTTCCTACGATGTCGAGAGGAGTACATGAGCATGGTTACCGCTATTATTCTCGTAGCTTCAATGTGCTTTTCCACAATTTTGCTCATTTTTTCATACGTAGGATACTGGACTCTCACGATAAGGAAAGCTCTCGCAGTTCAACTTTACCGAAACCAAGCTCTAGGAATATTCGGTATTGTTTTGGTTGCAGTGTTTTACTATTTCTTTGACACGTTATTGGGATTCCTAATTCCAACCTTTGGAAATGGGATTGAGGGCATCGTTACAATTTTCTCACTTTCTTCTGGACTCTTTTACTGGATTGATTCTTCGATGCTAGCTGCGCGACGATCAGACCCAATTTCGAGAGATTCGTTTCATTGGAGCTATTTGCGAAAGGCTTTATGGATCTTGAATACGGCGGTCTTTGCATACTTACTTATTTTGGATCTCGCTCAACCATTCTACACTTTTGGAACTCCACTTTCATTGGTGCCATTCTGGGTTACCATCGTTTCAGGTACTCTACTGCTACCACTTGTTGCTCGAAGAACCAAAGATATCACTTTTCGCAGAAATCTCAAGTGGACTGGGCTGTTCTTCTTGACTCTTGTTCTTTCCTATCCGCCGTCGCCATTTATGCCCGATCTGATCCCACTTCTCATCATAACTGCTGTCGCGCTTGTCAGTGGGTACTGTCTCTATCGAAGTGTTAGGTCATTTGTGAAGGTTTACGAAAATGAGAAATTCCGAATGGTCAATGATCAGAGTCGCGTGTGAGTAAGAAATTGTGCGACGAAGGACAAGGCATTGGAGTGGCTGGAGAGGACTTACAAGAAACATCTGGGTTATTTTCTCGCAATCAACTTTGAAATGACTTACGATGACCTTCGTCCAGATCCTAGATTTCAGGCTCTGATGAAGAAAATTGGTTTTCCCAACGCAGGCTGATTATTTGTGAAGGCTGTCATTGAAGATTAACGCGATTATGATCTTTTTACCCTCCTCCTTTCCTAGAATAACTAAAATAATTCTCATTGGATCAATCCTCTGAGGAGTCTTTTCTCAATGGAACAACTTGCCCAAACAAAGTGCACAGCGTGTCACGCCGGCGAACCGACGGTTACTCCAGAAGAAATTGCTCGTCTTCAACCACAGATAGTGGGTTGGTCAATCGTCGAAAGAGACGAGATCAAGCGACTTGAACGTGTTTTCAAATTCAAAGACTTCGCAGAGGCCCTAGCTTTCACAAACAAGGTGGGTCAGATTGCAGAAGAAGAAGGGCATCATCCTGCGATACTAACCGAATGGGGAAAAGTGACAATTACTTGGTGGACTCACAAAATTAAGGGATTGCATCGTAACGACTTCATCATGGCAGCCAAAACGGATCGTCTACTGACTTCCCAAAGTATGTGACACTAGTTTTCCTAACAGTCCAATCTCTCTGTAATCTTTTTTATTAGCGGCACCGAGTTCGCGGTCTTGATGGCCCTCACTCCTCCTGCTTCCGATCCAGAAGCCGAGGCAATCCGAAAGACGGTTCTCGACTATGTCGAGTCATGTTACACTTGGGAAGGTTCCCGCATGAAGCGTGCGTTGCACCCCAGACTTGTGAAGCGTATGGTTTGGACTGATCCCAAAACAGGCCGTACAAAAATGTACGAGTTATCCGCCTCGAAGCTTATTCGCGACACCCAGGGCGGATGGGGCGATAGGAAAGCTCGTGTCAAGCGAACTCCTGTGGCTCAACGACAGGAAGACATGACAATTCTCGACCGTTACAAAGACATGGCGATCGTGAGAACTGAAGCGAGTTGGGGAATTGACTACATCGGGCTTGCAAAGTTCAACGGCAAGTGGAAAATCATCAACGTTCTGTGGCGAGAAAGGGATGATACAACAGGACATCTGTTCGCAAAGAATGCATCTGAAGTAGTCAATTCATAGTTAATCTGAAGACCTGCTAGAGTTCATAACTCAAGTGCTGAAAATTTCAAACGATCTAGGATCGGTCTTGCCCCCATCTAGAGAACGCAAAATCATAATAGTTCCCAGCACAGTTCTCGAGATCAAGTCGCGTTCATTTAATTGGAAGAATCGAAGTCTGCTTCATCTCTTTCATCAGAGCAAGACGCGATTCGTCTCGTACGTGAATTACACAACATTGAACTTCCAAAGTTTCGGGTCGTCGGAGGAATCG
>DATNHH010000104.1:0-3736 GCA_035605055.1 Nitrososphaerales archaeon | reverse complement strand
CTTGGTCGCCTTCGAACATTCAGAGATTGCCGTCAATTGAGGAACTCCTGAGCCTGTTACTATTCTTGTGATACAAATTGATCCACTTCCGACCCCGACCTTTACAGAGTCGGCGCCGGCCTTGATCAAGTCTAAAGAACCTCGCTCTGTCGCGACATTGCCAGCAATTAATTGCACGTCACGTCCTAAGGATTTCTTAATCTCCTTGAGAGCATCAAGGGCGTGTTTACTGTGACCGTGAGCAATATCAAGGACGAGCACATCCACACCCACATCCTTTAGGCGTTTTGCCCTTTCGAGAAAATCACCCTTCACGCCAATCGCAGCACCGACCCTCAGTCTTCCCTTTGGATCCTTGCTCGCGTGCGGGAACTGCTTTCTTTTGAGAATGTCCTTCGCTGTAATCAAACCGGCTAGCCGGTCCTCCTTATCGACAAGGGGCAGTTTTTCAATTTTCGTCTCCCGCATTATTTCTTTCGCCTTTTCAGGAGTAGTTTTCTTTGGGGCAACGACGAGATCTGGTCTCTTAGTCATTACTTCAACCACTTTCAAATTAGGTTCATCGACGAACCTCAGATCCCGAGTTGTGACAATTCCTTTCAGCTTTCCCTCTTCGGAGACAATCAGAATACCACCGACGTTTCTTTCATTCATCAATCGTTTAACTTCAGCAATATTTGACGATTCACGAAGTGTGTAAGGAGTCTCAATTATTATTGACTCTGTTCTTTTGACTTTGGAGACCTGCGCGACCTGCTGTTCTAGACTCATGAATCGGTGAATGATCCCGATTCCGCCTTCCCTCGCGATAGCGATTGCCATTTCAGACTCGGTCACAGTGTCCATATTCGCTGACACAATTGGAATGTTGAGCTCAATTCTCTCCGTCAAAACGGTACTTGTGGAAACTTCTTTTCTGGATCTGATTTCAGAATACTTCGGTACAAGTAGAACATCATCAAAAGTGAGTCCCGTCTTCATGCCATCAAGTTTTTCAGAATGATTAGGACTGCTTCGCACGCGCATCAATTAACCAACTGTCGATTTAGTTTCCAGAGGTATTTTGGGTTTCTCGTCTGCAAGAATGAATTCCTTTGGATTATTCAGTTTCTGTGTACCGATCGGAACTCAACATCTTAAATATGCTCGGACTCTCAAGTTTTTTGTAAACCATTGAGTCGTGGCTCTTCCGGAGAGCAGTTTGCTCTCAAATTCGAAATTTCAAAAATCAAAATTTCAGACCTAGTACCTCATGAGGGAGTTATCGAGGAGCACATTTTGGAAATCAAGTCCGAAATGGAACGAGATGGATTCCAACTTAGACCCATAGCGATCTCACGGCTGAATCTGCTAGGTTCAAGATGGAAAGGCAAATACATGATTCATGACGGGCACCACCGAACTGCAGCTCTGAAAAGGTTGAATTGTACGCGGATTATGGGCTCAATATTTGATTATTCTGATCCGAGGATCAAGGTTTTTGACTACTACAACACATCAATACCAGTGTCCAAGGAAGAGGTAGTTCGACGCGCGACTTCTGGAATGGAGGTTACCCCCAGATATGACAAGCATTTCATAGATGTGAACGGCAAGTTGGAACCTTTTCATGACAATGACATGCTTGAACCTAAGTTGCCCACTCCGCTCGACGAGCTTAGATAGTCTAACTCACAAGGCATTTATAATTTGAATCGCGTCTTATCGAAACATTTTGTTATTTGATCCCGCTGTATTCCTAGCTGCGCTAGGAATCACTACGCTTGAGATTGTTGAAGCGGCAGCAGTCGCCCTAGCTCTTTACGGGGATTCCCATAAACATGTAGCTTTTCTGTACGTCGCCCTTGGAATTGCCGTAGTACTTGCTCCGACTCTCTTGCTCGGTGACGTGATTTCCCTTCTACCAGTTATTGTAATTCGATTGGTAGGAGCAGTGTTGTTACTTTACTTTGGACTAAGGTTAGTTCGCAGCGCTAGACGATCTGTTGTTAAAGGACGGAAAGGAGGATTCGGGGCTTCAGAAGAATTTGAAAAAGGATTATTTTACACTGGATTCTCAGTTGGGGCAATCGAGGCCTTTGAAGCCTCAATAGTTCTCGTTGGCCTTCTGCCGAACAATTATTTTTCAACAATACTCGGATTAGTTGTCGGGATTGTAATTGTCATCGTTTCGACATTCCTCCTGCGAAAACAGGTACGGAAGGTAAAACAAGCAAATATGAAAGTCGTGGTTTCCTCACTTTTGCTATCGTTCGCCAGTTTCTGGTTCGCGGAGACCATTTACCCATCTATGAGCGATTTAGTCCTTATTCCATTGTTTGTTGCTTTTGCTTTAATTGTCCATTGGGTGTCAAACAGACCCTCTTCGACCAAAAATCTCACCGATTCGAAATCCGACAAGAGACTTCCCACTGAATCGTCCTCAAAGCCCTAAAATTCCCATCCAAAACGGCTCATCGACACAAATATTTATAAGGGCGTATGCTCCTTAATAATACTTTCCTGAGAGGTGTAGTAGATTGAGCATAGAGAACAGCAAGAATTTGTCGATGTTGAGAAGGCCTCAGGGCCTCATACGGTGCCCGAGGTGCGGACAGAGCAGTTTGGTTTTGGATGCAAATACTGGAGAGCAGGTTTGCACGAACTGCGGTTATGTGATTAAGGAAGGTATCGAAGATACTGGCCCGGAGTGGAGAAACTTTGCAAAGGAGCAAGGCGAGGGCGACAGAAGTAGAACTGGTTCACCAAGCAGTCTAGCTCTGCATGACATGGGTCTTTCCACCGTAATTGGTCTTGAGAGCACTGATGCCTCTGGAAATGCTCTAAAGGCATCGATGAAAAACCAGCTAGAGCGGCTGCGCACTTGGGATCGCAGGAGCAAGGTCCACGATTCTTCTGACAGAAATCTGAGGCAGGCTTTCAGCCAACTGGATAGACTCGCTGAGAAAATTAATGTTGGCGGGCCAGTAATCGAGAAAGCTGCTTACATCTATCGCAAGGCGATGGAGAAGAAATTGATCCGGGGAAGATCAATTTCTTCCATGATAACTGCTTCGCTCTACGCGGCATTGCGAGACACCGAGACTCCAAGAACTTTGAAGGACTTGGCGTCGGCCAGTGGTGTAAAGAAAAACGATTTAGCTCAAAGCTATCGTCTGATTCTGAAAGAAATGGACTTGCGAATGCCGGTACGGAATCCAGCGAAGTACATTTCGAGAATCGGCAGCAAGGCGGGAGCGAGCGAGAGGACCCAGAGACGAGCACTTGAGATCCTTCGTAAGGCCCAGGAGACTGGCGGTTCGGCTGGAAAAGATCCTATGGGACTAGCCGCAGCGGCTCTCTATGTCGCGAGCGTAATGGAAAATGAAGCAAAGACGCAAAAGGACTACGCTCAGGCTGCTGGAGTAACTGAAGTCACTATCAGAAACAGGTACAAGACTCTCAAAGAATCGTTGAAGTCGTAGGAACGATTGAGATCGATTCGATCTCACCCTCTTTCTTTTTTTCTAGATTCAATTTTTGGGGTACTGTTTGGAAATCATCGTACTAATCGGCATTCCCGGAAGCGGCAAGTCAACGCTGGCACGCAATAGATTTCCGAATCATAAACGTCTGAATCTCGATACTCTACATACTCGTAAAAAAGAGGACGAAGCGATATCAAGCTGTCTCATGAATGACAGGGATGTCGTGGTGGACAACACGAATACTACTCGAAAATCAAGAGAGAAATATG
>DATNHH010000103.1:0-2935 GCA_035605055.1 Nitrososphaerales archaeon | reverse complement strand
TGTCCAGAAAGAAATCGAGAAAGGTAACGTCCTCCCCGTGGAAGAATGGATTTACCTCGCACATCTCCGTAACGCCCACGGCATAGAACCTTAGAACTACAAAAAACCTGATTCTACTTTAGGGGTTCGTCAGCCTCAAGCCCCAAAGCGAACATTATCTTATCTGCAGTCTCAAGAACCTCCCTTCCGCGATTGGTCGTTTCCATCGCAAACAATCCCAGCTCGGAAGAAACAGCCCTCAATAATCCTCTCTTGATGCAATGGCCAGTAAATCGTCTGAATTGAACCCCGTCGATATGACAGTAATTCATTATTTGCGCGGGTAGTTTCGCCTCCTCACAGAACCAGAGCATTCTGATTATGATATCAGAATCACTCATTTCGCCGAGGTCTTCAGAGGATATTTCTGGTCACTTTGGGAATCTAGTCAAAGCCTCCAGAGATTCGTTGCACGAGGGAAAGCTTGAGACTAGGATCAAACTATGAGATGAACTATCGGCGTATTTAGCTTAACCCTGAGTTTTCAGAACCGTAAATCTATGTAGATCTAATCATCGAATGACCTCGATAATTTCCCAAAATGGGGGAATTATTTTTCTGGAATCTTTAGTTCGGGACTTGAATCCGATTTGGCCAGCGTAAAATCCAAGGAATTTTTCTGAGCATCAAAATTGTCTGCTAGAATTTTCATATCTTGGCCAAATACCTTTTCGAGAATCCCTTGAACAATTCCGGAGAGAAATCTGCTTCTGATTTCAGGATCAATCGCAGGATCACTCAATGAGAAACTGACGATCCCAGTTTCTTCAGCCTCGAATTTACCTATACCCCAGCCTGTCGCTTTCAGGATTTCAACTGCCTTTTCGAAAGTTTCTTTCTTACGATCTTTATCAGTGACAAATTGACTAATCAGATTCGAGCCATAACTCCTTCCTCCCTCGAAAATGACCGAGTCAGCTTCTGATCCCAGTTTGCTCCTAAGTTCGTTTTCAAAGATAATTAACTCATCCGCAGGTAGAATTATTCCACGTTTGTTAGGGAATAGGAATATTGGAAAATGAAAGTTGCTGAACAGCTTTCCTTCGAGAGGAGAAAATTCGACGCTGGACACGACCTTGGTTTCCATTACTTTTCCAACGAGACTTACCATGTCTTGGCTCGAATTTTTTATCTCCAATTGAATTGTAGCTCCAAAGGTTCCACTTTGAGGATCTGACTCAAAATTGCAATTTGAAATCTTAATCCCGCGAGACTCGAAAATAGTCAGAATTCTAAGAAGAATTCCGTGTTCAGTCGTTCCGTTGATCAAGCACTCGTAGGATCGCTCCTTCCGTGGGCTCGGGCTCGCAAGTTTGATCGGGAAACGGTCTTGCCTCTCAGAAGCGCTGGCGAGCAAGATATCCGTCTATAATCAGCAGGATTTTGATTATCTCCATTCTGCTCTGTTAATACCGAGTTTAAGTCAGTACAGTCGATTCGATGTTTGCCATTACAATATACTGAAAATATTGCTTTTGCCTTGAAAGACGTATATCTTCTCAATTATTGAGGCGATTCGACATTTCGAATGTCACCATTTCGAGAATCTTACCTCAATCGAGTAGTTGGAATTGTATTCTTAGTCTCTGCCCTTGTATTGGCGTTTTCGTCCGTTTCCGTGAGATCCTTCGGCTTCGGGTTGACATACTTCTTGGTGTATAATCCATATCTGGAACTGTTGGCGTTCGTTTCGGTAGGGGTTGGCGGATTTTTCGTGTTCCGAGCCGGGCGGATCAAACCAGCTTGCCCTGCTCCCACAAAGACATTAATCGAGCAGGTAAAAGCTGTAAGCGAAATGTGAACGCACTTCGAAAAACCGATTATCTTATTTCATATTCCTTTAGTCAAGCGATAGGGCTCCAACCTCGTTGTTGCTTTTGAACTGGAATCCTGCTGCACTCCAAGAAATCTGGGTTGAATTTAGAGCATGGAAAGTGATGGAGCGAGCCAACTCTCACTAGTCGAAATCCGACGGAAGACTGTTTCCGAATTCGTCGAGAAGGTTTCTGAAGGCAAGTTATACCTGAGCGTTGACCAAAAAAAGTGGCGACCTCAGGATGTTGAATTAATTAGCGTCACAGCCGGGAGACTTATTCGCGACATTTCCGATTACGTCTCTGGAAGTGTGGCTGGAGAAGAATTCGAGTTCTTGGAAAAACAGATATTTTTCTCAATCTCGGTCTTGAGAACCTACGATGCGTTGAAGTCAGGACTGGATGAGACCAAAATTGATAACGATATTAGAAGAGTGGAAGAAAAGCTCGACAATCTTAGAGCAAGATTTGACGAACTGCTTACGATAAAGGAATCATCTTTGCCCCAGGTAAAAGCTACTGGTTCTGGAAAGAGGAGCACCATCCGTGAATGGAAGACTCCTTCTAAGACAGTTGGAAAGGAGAGTCCTAGCTTGATCGCTGAAGAGTCTCAGCTCCCGCCAGAAGATGAAGAAGAGGTCTTCTAGTTTCCAATAAAGGAGAAAAAAAATCTAAGCGCTATTCTCTTCGGTAGTACGGCCAATCAGGCATAATAGATTCCGCCGACAAGCACTAGTCTCTTCATTCTTTGGCGAAAATGCTCGTCACAGTCACTAAATCGTACTCTCGCCAAGTTTGGAACCGTACGATTCTTATTTTGACACGTCTTGCAAAATACCGGGTTGTATCTTGTCATTGTTACCAATTTCTCTTTTTTCTTGCGTTCACGTGGAAAGCTTGATGGGGACTCGCAAAAGCAAGTCCCCAACGCACAACAGGGATAGACACTACAACTATCCGCGTGAAGACGCGGTACTGATCTGCAATCCACTAGAAGATAAATTAGCTATTTAGCTGCCCGATATACTCCGCCCCGATATCCAGAGCAAATTAAATAGCTAGACCGCCTAACTCTGACTTGG
>DATNHH010000102.1:0-11298 GCA_035605055.1 Nitrososphaerales archaeon | reverse complement strand
TCACTTGGAAGCGTACAAAGTACTTCTAGAAAAGCGCGCCGTTAGACAACTGCAAACATTAGATGCAAGTACCAGGGCTAGGTACGGCTGTAAACTTTTTGACAAATCCAATCTTTCTGGAAGAAATGACCTGGCCAGACGTGCAGGAATTACTGAAACGTACAAAAATGATTCTCGTTCCCACCGGTTCGATCGAGCAGCATGGTCCGCACCTTCCTCTTTATTCGGATGTCGTCGCTCCACTTGAGGTATCTATTCTAGTAGCAAAGCAGCTGGGAACAGTTGTAGCACCGCCAGTCCGACCCGGCGTGTCCGCGCACCACATGCCTTTTCCCGGAACCATTACACTACAGGCGCAGACATTTATCGCAGTGGTCAAAGACTACGCGCGGTCCCTCGTCGCCCACGGTTTTGATCCTGTAATTTTCATCAACGGGCATGGAGGCAATACGTCTGCGCTGTCAATAGCTACGGCCGAATCGAGAGTCGATCTCTCTCCAACGAAGATTCTCGGTTTCAACTGGTGGGACTTTATCCCGAAGGAGCTGGGCAAGGGAATCAGTTTCGAGGATGGTTTTCACGCCAACGCGCAGGAAACCTCATGGACTCATTATCTCAGACCGGAACAGGTCAAGATCGAAAGAGCGAAGCAAGAAATGCCCCAAGCTTCTGAAGCGATCAAGATGTCGGAGGGCTTTTACACATCCACCTTTAGGACGTTCAAGGATGTTACTTCATCCGGAATTCTCGGAGATGCAACTAAGGCAGACAAGGAATGGGGAAAGAACATGATAGAAGGCGCTGCGCGTAATATCGCTCAGGCAATAGAAGATTTCATGAAGGGCCCGTCCTACTAACAGTAGATGACACGAATAGACTCCGAGATTTCGTCCAAGAAATTTACTTAATCCCGTCTGGTTAGTACTCCGTTCTTGTAGTCTTCCAGCAAGATCATAGCTGCGTTGTGACCCGAAGCTCCAGAGACGCCTCCTCCAGGATGCGTACCCGCACCACAAAGATACAATCCCTTTACGGGCATGCGGTAGTCTGAGTATCCCGGTAGAGGTCTGAAGGATAACATCTGGTAGAGGGTTTGCTCAAGATGCGAAACGTGCCCTTGGTCTATATTGAGCAGCAATTCATTGTGCCAAGGAGAAAGGACTTCGATGTGTTCTATGAGCGATCTAAAATTCGCGTACTCCTCCCAAATCGAAACATACTTTTCCTGTAGTTCCATCACACGATCTTCCCAGTTACCATGGCTGAGCTTGTATGGAGTATATCGGATGATAGAGGAGACTGTATGATGGCCCGAAGGTGCTACTGTGCTGTCCCACGCCGTTTGAAAAAAGTTATAGACGGGCGGGACATCCGGTATCTCTCCAAACCGACCCTGATACGAGGCCTTCTCCAAGTCTGAAACTGACTCGCAGAAGTTCATAATACTGATTGAACGTGGATCAGTTGCATTTTGGTTCCTTAACTCTGGTAGACCTGTCAGACCCACGTTGACTTTTGTTTGACCTCCGTCATTTCTTAATCTTCTAACCTTATCCAGGAATTCCTCTCCCAACGAATCCGGATCCATCAGTTTCAAGATCGTCGTTTTCGGATCGGCATTAGAAACTACTGCAGAAGAGTGGATGACTCTACCGTCTGACAACTCGACGCCATCAGCACTTCCATTATGCACAAGTATTTTCTTGACGGTCACGCTTGTCAGAATGGTTGCTCCAAAATTAGTGGCTGCTCTTGTAAGTGCGAATGATGCCGCACCAGAACCCCCAACCGCATAGGAACTTCCACCGGCTTCCGATAGAGCCAGTAAGTACGAGGTACCAACTTCTGTAGGGTTCATTGCAGTATTCCCGACACTCTGCTGGCACAAAACCACCTTAAGTTCCTCCGATTCAAACAGCTCGTTTACCAACTGGGCTGATCCCATTAGCAAGAATTGACGAACTATCTCTTCAAGTTCTTTCCCGGAGATCAGGCTCATCATGTCAGTTAGCGACGGTGGCGGCGTCAGAACTAACGGCTTCATCGCTTCAGCAAATTGTACTGCCAAGTCATGAAATTTCAGATACGCCCGAGAATCTTTGAAAGAAAACTTCTCGATTTCCTTAGCTGACTTGAGCGGGTCACGATAGAGAGTCAGCGACTTGCCATTCCTGAACGGATGATAAAGCCTAGGTTCGATCTGACCAGTGATATAACCATGCGCACGTAGTTCGAGATCATTTGCAATCTCTTCTTCAATGTGCGGCAGGTAAGAAGCTCGCGAGATCTTGTATCCTTGCCAGAGATCCTCGGTAACAGCTGCTCCTCCAACCAACGGACGCCTTTCGATAACAAGCACCCTATATCCTTCCTTCGACAGATAGGCGGCGCAGGTCAATCCATTGTGGCCAGCCCCGATTACTATGACGTCATAGTTAGGCATGGATTCGAATGCGATCCTTAGAATACAAGTAGTTGTCTAAGCTAACAATCGAGAATCACGGCCAGTCTCACCAGGTGCAATTCTTTGGCCGGGTTCCGGCTGGGATAATTTTAGCAAAAAATATCCAGAAAGTTTTGCGGGCTACGTTCGGGATGGATTTCCTATGGGACGCCTGGGAGCTCCTGAGGAAGTTGCTGACGTTATCGTTTTTCTGTCTTCTCCTCGCGCCAACTGGATCAACGGACGTGACATTCCTGTGGATGGACTGGAACAACCAATCCCACCCAGCGAGTGGGTCAAGTTCGAAAACTAGATTTTCGGAAATCTTCAATTCGCTAGAGAGGGCGTATTTCACCCATCGAAAAATCAGCTTCGCCTTTTTCGAGGCGATTACTTAGTGGCCGACCAAACTGTGGTGAGGAGATCTCAAATATATCTCCAGGTCTCGCAACAACTCCCGCGGAGTAACTCAGTACAGAAGCCCCGAGAAAATGGCAGTGTACGTCGCCCGGTCGCCGAAAACGCGCGTACTTGAAATGGTGAAATTCAATGTTCGAGATACTGTGCGTCATATTTCCCTCTCCCGTCAGGAAAGAGCTCGACCAGATTGTTTCACCATCCCGAACTAATCGTACTGATCCGGTGACATTCTCTGGGAGTCGGCCAACTAACAGCTCCGGTCCAAAGGAGCACTCGCGAAGCTTCGAATGTGCAAGGTAGAGATAATTCTCCCTCTCTAGTACATGATCCGAGTACTCATTCCCAAGAGCAAAGCCCAAGCGAAACACCTCACCCGAGTTGGAAATAACGTACAGCCCGACAACCTCTGCCTCCTCACCTCCGTCCAGTGCGTATGTAGGCAGCTCGAGTGAATGACCAGGAGGAACAATCCAACTCCCATCTCCTTTGTAAAACCATTCAGGCTGCGCTCCTATCTGTCCAGCCGGTGGCTTCCCACCTTCAAGACCGAGCTTGAACATCTTCATCGAATCAGAAACCTTCCCAGGGTCAACGGAATGCATCGCATCCCGTGCCATCGCGCTGCCCAGGTGATTCAGTCCCGTCCCGCTAACGATACAGTGTGCCGGGTCCGGATGTGTTAATGGAGTAAGCAGACGCTTCTCCGACACAACGTCATCATAGACGACGCGATCTTCAGTTACTTTCTGCTTAACAAGATTCTCAAGATCACAATTCAATCGGATCGCGTCCATTGCGAGCTCGTACGTGGAACTTGTTTCCTTTAGGGGCAGGAGAAAATTTCCGTCAGCACTAACGAGTCCAACTTTAGTTGTCCCATTAGAGTCTTCGAATTGGACGAGTCTCAAGATTTATCGATCAATCTCTATTTCCCTAGCTGTAACTTAGCTTTTTTTCAGCTCAGCAGCCGCATATGTCTGACGTTCTTAAATCCTTGTCGAATGAAATTGGCCATATTGATTTTGGTGTGCCCAAAGTGCGGCAAGGTTGCTCGGGACAGCACAGTTCAATTTCTGCGAAATGAGAACGGCACGTTTCGCTATCGAGTCTTTAGGCATCCCCGGCGAAAACAGAAGACGGGTGTTAAATACGTAAAGCGATGCTACATCAAACTTTCAGAAGAAGAGCCGCAGTTTATTTAACTCGTTGGAACTGTCAGGCTATTTTCAATTATTCGATGCAAGGCTGAACTGCCTTTGGCACAAAGATAACCGATAGATCCAACTACACTCCACTAAGAAAATTATGATTTCGCTCAGGTCTACCTCAATTTTTCGCGACTCGCTCACTTCCGGTAGGTTCGCGCTCGAAGACCTGAAAGTCAAAAGAATCTTTTAGAAAAAGCGGAATGGATGGTAAACTGGTTCGAATCAAAATCAAATCAGGGAATCGATAAATAACCGATTAAACGCGTCGCAGCCAATGAAAGCCTGGAAAACGGTCGTAGACGCGCTCGTCCGCGAGAAGACAAAGTTTGTGTTCGGACTCGTTGCGGGCCCCTGGGACTTTTGGGAGTATCTCTCCGAAACCGAGATCAGACCGATCCTCGTGCGGCACGAATTATCGAGTGTCCAGATGGCGATGGCGAACGCGAGGTTAACCGCTAGACCTGGGATTGCGATGGACAGCCCGGGTCCTGGAGTTGCAAACATGTTCGCAGGCTTTCTTGAAGCTAACACGGGGTGTATTCCAATCATCGCTCCAGTCCCGTCTTCCGAAATGGCCACCGAGGGAATGGCTCAGATGCAGGAGACGGACATGGTTGCAAGTTTCAAGCCGGTATCAAAGTGGGCGTACAGGATAACCAAACCCGACAAGATCGCTTGGGGGATGCGCCGCGCATTCTCGATCTCCTCTGGAGGCAAGCCAGGTCCAGTGTTTTTGGAGATCCCGATGGACGTTGGAAATGCAGAATATAGTGGTCCTCCCTATCGTCCCATAACGGTCAGGAGATTCCGTCCGGATGACAAGGACGTGAAGGAAGCAGTTCAACTGATAGCCAAAAGCGAGAGACCGGTAATTGTCGCTGGAGGAGGAGTTGTTCTATCCCAGGCATCTGGAGAGCTCCTGCAGTTCGCAGAATCTCTTTTGATCCCAGTTCTCACGACCGCATCCGGCAGGGGATCGATACCTGAAGACCACCCACTCGCCTTCGGTCTCGTGGGAATTTACAGGACGCGCATCTCGAAAAAGGTCTACGAGGAGGCCGACCTGATTATCACCGTCGGCTCAAAAAATGAGGAGTTTGAAACCGGCGCATGGACCTACTTTCCAGAAAAGGCGAAACTGATTCAGATTGATATCGATCCGTTCGAGATCGGAAGAAACCTGGTTCCTGACGTAGCACTTGTAGGTGACGCAAGACTTGCTCTAAAAGATCTGACTGCACAACTTGCTTCAGCTATCAAGAAGGATGACATCCGCTCGCAAAGAGTGGAGGACCTCAAGCGCGCCCGCTCTGAGTATGAGGCGATAGTCGAAAACGAGTGCAGGACAGACGAGGTGCCGATCAGGACGAAGAGGGTCGTTCGGGAGCTCAACGAAGTCTTTGGTAAGGATACGATCCTCGCCAACGAAAACGGCTCGCAGGATCTCTGGTCTTACTACTTTCCGTATTACAAAGTGTTGAACACCGGCTGTTGTCTTGGCATGCCGGAGCAGACGTGCTTTGGAATGGGCGTGGTCGGCTCGATTGCTGCCAAATTGACGAGGCCTGACTTGAAGGTCGTTTGCACCACGGGAGACGCCGCGTTCCAGTTCTCGATGAAGGAGGTTCCCACTGCGGTTCAGTACGGAGCGGGCGTCACCTGGGTAGTACTGAACAACTACGGACTCGGGTGGGAGGAGTACTATCAGAAATACTGGATCGATAGTGGCAAGATCGTAGCGACAAAGTTTGACGCGCAGCCTGATTTTGTAAAGTTTGCAGAAGCGAACAAGTGTTACGGAGAAAAGGTGGAAAAGCCAAGTGAAATCCGCCATGCTCTGCAGAACGCATTGAAGGCTAACCAGGACGGTGTCCCTGCAATAGTAGAGTGCGTCGTCGGGACATTTGATTTCCCGGAGGGATTTCACGAATTTCACAGGATAGCATGGGGCAAGCCGGCTCGGCCGCTACCTGTCTAGAGATCATTTGTCATCCATCAACTTGATTTAGAAGCACAGGCAAACGATGCGAGAAACAAAGCTACCTGACCTCTACATCTTGGGTTCGATCTTGACCCACTTCTCGCTGCGACTGGATTCGACGATCGAATCGATCAACAGAGAATTGATGTATCCATCTCGGAATGTGGGATCTAAAGAGTCCACCTGCTCACCCGCCACGACCCAGTCGAGGAAGTGTTTCAATTCGACAACAAAGAGGTGATTCCAGCCGAATCCACCTCCCTGGTCTGCCCAGAATTTGTCCATGTTAGGATGGTTTTTCGAAGTGACGATCACGTTCTTGTAGCCATTGAACTCTGAGCCATCTTTCAGATAGACTTCAAGTTCGGTGAGACGTTCGAAATTAAAGCGTACTGAACCTTCGCTTCCGTGAACTTCGAAATAGAAATAGTCTTTCTTGCCCGAGGCCATCCAGCTAGCATCAATGGTACCCAGGGCGCCCGACTTGAATTTCAGACTGGCGACAGCTACATCGTCAACGGTCACCTTACCCATCCTGCTCGGGTCAGTAACTAGCGGCCGTTCATGAACAATCGTTTGAGTCGCTCCGCACACTTCCGTAACTTCCCCCAGCAGAAAAGACGCCATATCCAGGGCGTGAGAACCTAAATCGGAGATCGCGCCATGTCCTGCAATATCGCGATCAAAGTGCCAGTGAAGTGGATAGTTAGGATCCAGATACCCGTTGTAACCTGATTCAATGTTCATGTAACAGCATCTAATGCTGAATATCTTTCCTAATCGGCCGCTCTCGATCAGGTTTTTTGCCAACATAACAGCCGGGGCAAATCTCACTGTAAATCCTGACATGGCAACAATGTTCGACCTTTTGGCAGCTCGGTACATTTCGTATGCCTCGTCCGCTGATCTAGCGAGCGGTTTTTCACAGAGTACAGCCTTGCCAGCTTCCGCTGCTGTCGTACAGGATTCAGCATGAAGTTTAGGCGGAGAGCAGTTGTCGATGATTTGGACTGCAGGATCTCTTACTAGGTTCTGCCAATCAGAGTAGCTCTTCTCAAAATCAAAACTTTCCTTCATCTCCATAGTCTTCTTTGGATCTCTGGCGGAGAATCCGACAAGTTTGGGAACTATACTACTATCGTAAAATAGCGGTATGTTCTTCCATGCATGGGCGTGGACTCTTCCAATTCCATAACCAATTAGTCCAACTCCTATTTTATTGCTCAAGATAAATCTCGACCTATCTGGGTTCAGGACGAATCGCATGCCATCTCCCATCACGGGCGGAAGCTGCCAACTCATCATTAATTAGAGCAGTCAGATAGCCGTCGTAGAAAGAAGCGCCCAGCGGCTCTACGCTCTGAGATCTCTCTACCGCCGACAGAAAATGCGCAATCTCTGAAACAAAACTCTGCTCGAAACCGTAGCTTGATCCCTGATCCGGCCAAAATTGATTCATCAACGAATGTTCTCTGGTGGTGCAGTAGATAGTTCGATATCCGTTTAGAGCAAAGTCTCTATCGTCGTGGAGGTAGACTTCAAGCTCGGTAGGTCTTTCAAAGCAGAATCTGAAACTCCCTTCCGTCCCGTACACCTCCAACGCAAGGTAGTCGTGAACTGAAACCGGCATCCAGGAGACGCTGATCGTCCCTATTGCACCCCCTGCAAATCGCAAGCAGCCCGCGATGGCGTCTTCAACATCCACGGCCCCTTTCTTCGTAGTATCTTCTGGTAAAGGTCGTTCTTTGACAAATGTCTGGATCGCTCCGCAAACCGAAGAAATTTCCCCAATTACAAATCTCATCAAATCGACCAGATGCGAACCCAAGTCATTCATCGCCCCATGCCCGGCTATCTCTCGCCGGAAGAGCCAGGTCAGTGGCAGATTAGGATTGCTAAAGCCTTCACCCATCTCAATATTGTAATATGTTGCAACGACATGCGTGATCTTTCCCAGTCTCCCGCTTTGCACCAGTTCGCGAGCATAAAGCGTAGCAGGAAAAAATCTCTTGTTAAAACCCGTCATGTGAACCTGCCCCGTTTTTTCAGTCGCCCGATACATTTCATACGCCTCGCTGGCAGTTCTCGCAAGCGGCTTTTCGCACAGCACCGCTTTTCCTTTTTCTGCGGCGTTCACAGATGCTTCCAGATGCAGGTTGGGAGGAGCGCAGTTGTCTAGTATGTTGATCTCAGTATCGTTTACTAATTCCCTCCAGTCGTTGTAGATTCTATCATAGCCGTAGTGCTTTGCGAAGGAACTGACAGCGTTCTTGTTTCGTCCGCAGACGGCAACGAGCCTAGGGGAGGAAACAAGGGAATCAGAATAAAACTGCCGAAGATTTAGCCAGGAGTGGGTATGCACCCTCCCGATAGAATATCCGATCAGCCCGATTCCCATTTCTTTACGAGTCATTTTGATTAGCTTCTAACGAAAGAGTACGAAATATTTCTCATTCCACTGCAGGCAGGATGAGCGTCTTCACACTCTCCCCCTTCATGTTCAGGTTGATCGCTCGGTCTATCTCTTTAAGCGGAACCTTGTGGGTGATGAAGACGTCAGATTTAATGAAGCCCTTTGAAAGTTCCTCGATCGCCAGATCAACATTCCCGTTTGCTATATAAGATCCGAAAATCTTTCTTTCATACCGCATGATTTCGAAAGGATTGAAACTCGCCTTCGCATCAGGTCTGCAAACGCCCATGATTACGACCCTGCCGCCGTACGCAGCTGATTTGATCGCGAGTTCTACCGTCTCCGGCCGTCCTATCAGCTCGGCTGAAACATCAGCTCCTCTTCCATTCGTCAATCGAAAAACCTCTTCAACAGGATTTTTCTGCTTGGGATCAATAACGTGGTCTGCCCCAACTTTTAGAGCAGCCCGCGCGCGCGCATCCCGCGGCTCCACAGAAATCAACGTGCCCGCACCGCTCCTTTTGAGAAGTGAGAGCCAGAGCAGTCCCATGGTTCCCGCTCCATAAACAACCGCGCTTTCCCCAGGCCGGATTTGAGCCTTTGAAACACCGTTGACGACATCCGAGAGAGGTTCTGCCAGCGGAATCACGTCCCATGGTGTGCTATCTGGAAACTTGAACACGGCGCTCTCGGGAGCAACCAAAAACTCTGCATATCCACCGTCAATCTGCTCGCCGAGAGATATCATATTTGGACAAAGATTGAGGTGGTTCGAACGGCAGTAATAACAAACACCGCAGCTGACATTTGGATCAATCGTGACCCGATTCCCAGGCTTTACTGTCTTAACGTCGCTGCCTATCTCGAACACTTCACCCGCGACCTCGTGTCCCAAAATCAATGGTGGACTAACAATGTTCCTTCCCTCCAGTGTAGCGAGATCAGTTCCGCACATCCCGCAACTATGGACACGAATCAACACATCATTTGCTTTCGCGATTTTTGGACTCGCGACTTCCTTTACTTTGATCCCTTCTTGGACACTGTAAAAAACTGCAGCTTGCATTCAATCAGTCGGATTGACATCACATAATAAAACCTAGTGCTCTCGATAGAGACGAACCAATTATAAGATGGGTGAATTTGAGAAAATTCAATTAGTATTGAAAAGAATAATTTTTTCCACCACTCCTCTTTCGAGTGCCCTAGGTTCAAGACTGCAAAAGTCTGCTAATGATACTCTCGAAATACTCGAGGGGAACGAGCTTTCACAGGAAATTGCACGGGATGTAGAAGTTCTCCTAGTTTCCGACACAAAGTGGCTAAACAAGGTCAATTTTGAACAGATGAAAAATCTGCGTTTGGTGCAGACGCTATCTGCAGGGGTCGACACAATCGATTTCGAAAAGATTCCGCGAGAGATCCTGGTGTGTGGAAACGTCGGCGCTTTCTCCGAGCAAATCGCTGAGCATGTTTTTGGAATGATCCTCTGTCTTGCGAGGAACATTGTACTTCGGGAAGAGGATCTAAAAAGATCAGTCTTCAATCAGAGCCAAGGAATTTTCCTGAAAGGGAAGACGATTGGTATCATCGGGACTGGAGGAATTGGACAGGCAGTTGCCCGTCTCGCAAAAGCGTTTGGTATGGTGACTCTTGGAATTAACTCATCCGGGAGGAACGCAGAATTCTTTGACAGGACGGATGGCATTGGCGGTTTGAATCGACTTCTATCGCAGTCTGACATGATTGTGATTGCCACACCACTGACGGTCAATACTGAGAATTTGATTAACGATTCGAACATTGGTTTAACCAAGGTGAACTGCATTTTGATTAACGTGGGTCGTGGTCCAATCGTAAATGAGAAAACACTGTATGACCATCTTCGCTCGAATCCCTCATTCAAGGCGGGGTTCGACGTCTGGTGGAAATACCCCACTCCGGGCAAACCATTTGCCCAAGACTTCCCCTTCCTGGACCTGCCAAATTTCTTGGGCTCTCCTCACAACGCGGATGCCGTGCCAGAGTCACACGATCTTGCCATTGGGAACGCAGTGCGAAACATCGAACGGTACTTGAAACGAGAACCGCTCAAGGGACTGACGAAAAAAGAGGAGTACAAGGGGCTAAAGTCGCCGCTCTTGACAAATCAAGAGTAGAAATGCTCTAAAATATGCGAACATTTATTGAAATATCCGGAGAGAAACATAACTTGAAATTCGGTTTTTGTCTACCGCACGACGGAGAATTGTCAAAACCTGACAAGATGACAGTTCTGGCGACGCACGCAGAAAGGCTCGGCTTCGATACGCTTGTCGAGCCCTCCGACCACATCGTCATGCCCAACAAGATCAACACGACGTACCCGTATTCAACCTCGGGCGAGTACACCGACACGACGGAAGACCTGGATCAATCCACGACCCTTTCCTTCGTCGCGGCAAAGACTGAAAAAATTCGCTTGATGACCGGAATCGCGGTAATCCCTTATCGGAACCCGCTCGCAATGGCAAACACCCTTGCAACTGTTGACTATCTTTCCAGCGGGAGGCTTGACGTCGGGGCCGGCGTTGGCTGGATGAAGGATGAGTTCGATCTCCTCCGCGTCCCGTACGACCAGAGGGGCGAGCTAATGAATGAATACCTTCAGATTCTCAAAGTGATCTGGTCTGAGAAAAATCCCAGTTTCAGTGGGAAATACTTCCAGTTTTCCAATGTCCACTTTTCGCCGAAGGTTGTCCAAAAGCCGCACCCTCCAATATGGGTAGGAGGCGAAAGCCCGAGGGCAATTAGGCGGGCCGCCGAGCTCGGAGACGGTTGGTTTCCGATCGAC
>DATNHH010000101.1:0-8915 GCA_035605055.1 Nitrososphaerales archaeon | reverse complement strand
CGACTCATAACCTGGAGTTTTCCCCTCGTCCTGCTGGTGATGCTTCTTGCGTGGGTGCTCTCGTCTGCCCTGGGGTTCTTTCTCTCGACGTTCATCCTCCGGAGCAGGAGCGCCTTCTCGGTTACTTCGCTTGTATCGACTGTACTTACAGTAGTCCCGCCGGTTTTCTATCCCATTGACGTAATCCCTTCGAATTTCAGATTTCTCGCATATTTCGTCCCCACGACTCATCTTTCGATATTGATGCAGGAGGCTTTCGGGCTCCAGTCGTACTCATCGAGTCAGATTGCGCTAAGCTGGATCGTACTTTTGGGGTTCACGATTTTGTTCTTCGGCCTTGCTGCTTTCAAGGCGAGATGGCGGCAGCCGTAAAGTAGACAAAAACGTACAGATGACAGACAGACGGTTCGAGGACTAACAGATTTAGTCCTTACATCCGTGACCGACTCGTTCAGATATCGGAGGAATCTGCCCTGGTATTGACTTTAGGACTTCGATTCTCCAAAACCCCGCAATTTTCATACTCGAAACTGAACGAGGGTGGTCGAGTTGTGATCAGCTCAATCCATTCTTCTTTCTTACAACAACAAGAGAAACCGAAGATCTTCTCATGAATGTCACCCCAAAAGCGACCTTTACGATCTTCCGCGCCGAACAAGCCTTGTGGTTATCTTGCTCACAAGCTGGACAGTATTTCTGGTCTTTATACTCAAAAGCTAGAATCGATTCTAGGAGAGGATTCAAGGAAGGGATATTGTCCTAAGCATTAGTTCATTTCTAATCTAGTACTAGAGTATGCTCCCGAACCTATGCGTGTGGTGTATCCCGATATATTGGTGATCATAGAGAATCATTACCGAGAGAATTCATCTCATTCTAATCGGACGTTTTTTTAGATCGTTCAATTCTAATCTATCAGAAATCTATTGTTGGATAAGTAGAATGAAAACAATCGTGAGGTCAAGATGTCCTCAAGGACTCTCAGGATTTCACAACAGCCTGAGGCGATTTTGCGAGCTGTTTGAGTTTTCCGTTGAAAACGATACGCAGGATAAGGTATAGAATCGGAAATAGGTAAAAACCCAAGATCTGCAGTACCCCCAGTAGTGAGATGAGATCTCCAGTACCTATTTGCTCAAGGACTCCGACGTGGGCTGGCGTAAAGTAAGACAATATGGGGGCGACGACTCCCAGAATCGTGGCGATATTTATCGAGACAATGTTTCCTTTTGAGACAAAATAAGACAGGATAAAAAGTACAATTACTGCTGCAAGCGTGGTCTCAACCAGAACAAGAGGTACCAGTGCGTAAATGTAGAGTAGGATTCCTCCGAACGTGAGAGAAGTGGCAGACGCGAGTAAAAGCGCGCTGAGAGTCTTTGGAAGGAACATGTTTCTCGGCAATCCAGTGGTTCCATTTTCTATATGACCAAATTAAGAACATCGCCACATGAGATGTCGAGCGATCCGAAAAACGCTCTCAATTCTAGGATGATCTTGATTCGTCAGCTCGGATTTTCTCCGACTCGTTAACTTGCGATTTTCACAGATGAAAGACAAGTAAACTAGAGTAATACTTGTTGACAAAATCGGTTGAGATAAATAAAGTACCAAAATAAATATGCGAGTCACACTGGCCGTGCGGCTAGCCATGCCGCGATCCTCCTCTACTCCCTTGCTGAGAAAAAATTACAAAATAACTGATTTCCCTCTTTTCAAGGAAACCTATGGAAAGAAGATCACGGTCGTAGGGATTGCGACGAGGGGTTGCGACATTGCACACGAGCTTTCTCGCCAGTGCAGGCAGCTGGGCAATTTTCTCTACCTCAGTTGCGACGAAGAAGATGTCGCGAATATTTCGACGGGAAAGAAAATAATCTTACAGATTTCAAACGCGGGTGAGAGAACTCCCGCGAACGTGCGCGGGATGGTATTTTCTCAGCTCGATCAGGTAAAACAGGCACTCGAGGGATCTCAGATCGTTTTCATAATTGCTGGACTGGGAGGCTCGATAGGTTCAGGACTGGCCCCTCTCGTCGCGACATGTGCTAAGCAGGTCCACGCGATGGTGGTCGCCGTCGTCTCGATGCCTTTAGTCTTTGAAAAACACAAGTATTTTTTTGCCGGTTGTGCCCTCCGCCAGCTCACCAAGATTTCCGATGGAATCATGCTTCTTGAAAGTGATGTCATGTCTAAAGATGAGCTGCCACTGATCGACGCGCACGCTCGCCTCTGTGAAAAACTCTCTATCGCAATAAACGAACTAGTTCAGCCGATCGAGCGTGATGGAAGTAGCACTGGTGTCGAGGACATTGTGGATTTTATCAAGGCAAACCCTTACTCTGTCATAGAATCATCAGTCGAATTCTCCAAGAATTACGAGACTGGAGTGGTTTCTGAGAGCAATTCAAACATACTCATAAGTTATCAATCGATGGACGATGCTACCGGCATGATTAACTCCTACGATCCGATTGACCAGTGCCTCAAATCAAAGCAGGGAAAACTAGATCCGGATATGGAAATTTCGCTTGGATTTGGTCAAGGGATTCTGCGGAACATCGAAGAGTAATAGGGATTTTTCCATCCTGCCGATTGAAGGGATTAAAGCTCAAGAAATCTTGATCGAAATCAGAACTACCCAGAGATCTTGGACGATTGAAATGTTATCTTCTTTGAGTCGGCATCTTTCAATGTCACTAAAGCTATCATGGCTTGTAAAGGATGGTTTATGATTATTATTACCTTAAGGTTACCGAATGTTGCTACGATGTCTTTCAGTTCACCGAACAAACTTTCGGCTTGAGGCAATGCTGGTTTTGAGGATCTGTATGCACCAATTAGGGAGCTAATTGCTTTGAAATGGCTAGTTAGTTGATCATTTGATGGTATGATCACGCTTGCGGAGGGACTGGCAGCGGCGCTGATTTGTTCTCCAGTGGATGACAGGATGCTTGCGTATATGATCTCTGGATCTATTGATAGCAATGATTCACATAATCTTTGGGGATCTTTGATTGGCAAACTAGAATGACCTCCTGCAGTTTGACAATTCCTCAGTACTTTGGAAAAGCTTTGATTCGTAGGATTCCAAACTTAGAAACCTACAGAGCACCCGAGGCTCGGATAATTAAGAATGATAGCTGATTATCATTTTTGGGAACCTAACATTAGCGGGAGAGGACTCTATTTGAGTGAGTTACCATAATCAAACCACAAAACAAAACATTAGATCTTCGGATAAGTAATCTTGCCACTTTTTAGAATCTCTTCCATGCTTCTTTTCAAGAGATCCACATTCAACGAATAGTAGCTCCCTTCTTTCCACTGATTCAACCTCGTAAGGGCACTCGGAATCATCCCGATGCAAATAGCGTCTTCGTCCTTCTGTGCGTGCACCAGAGCTGATGCGGAGAGAATTACACCTTGCTGCAATGCTTTCTCGATCGGATTTGTTTCCCTTCGCCAAATCTGTTCCAGAGCTTCGTGACACTCCCAGTACCGTTGCTGGTTGAAAAGCTGGATCGATTCCTTGATTGTCTCTTCCTTGTCGTGGTAGAGAGTAGGAAAACTCGTACCCTCCGCAGTAAGATCGCGGTCAAGTAGCACGCTGCCATACTCTTCCGACAATTCAGTTACAGACTTTTCCATCGAAGATCTGTCGTTTGCATAAAGATCGAATTCTATAGCAACATCGGTTATCCGCATGTTCTTGACAACGGTTCCCACCTTGTCAACCTTCTTTCTGAATTCGATCATCAACGGTAGCGTCTGCTTTGGAGAATAATTTTTCTTGTTCGCCAGCCTGACGAGATACCTGTGCAATAGACAACATCTCTTTCGTGTATAAAGAGAGTAATTGGGTAATAATCGTTTTTAGTGAGATATTAGTTACTATCTGCAGCGAACTCTGATTTCAGGTCATCTATGAATCGTGATTTGGGGAGGGGAGCAATTTTTCAATTTTCTCAAGGAAGAAGAAAAAGGACGATCTAAGTGAAAGCCCTCAGGACGAATATTTCTTAGGGCGGTCAGATCATTTCGAATGGCGCGCCCAGTCCGGCAGGAATAGTGTCGTCGGTTCAGACTGGATTGTCAGGGAAGGACTACCGTACCTGGAGAAAGTGTACGCGGCTTACAAGAACGAGATTCTACAGTTAGGTGACGCAAATAGTCTCCCCATACGGGTCGCAGTGAGACCCAGTTTCGAGTGTCAGAGTGGAATTTCAGGAGCGACCGGTAACGGTGAACTCAGTTATTGTGCCGGGCAGTGGGGAGGAAATCAGTACTGTTACGGGATCATTGCCCACGAGCTTTGCAACCTCTTCACGGGAGAGCGAGTCACCTCGGGGTGGCCGACTGCCTGGTGGGCTAACCACCGCTCACCGTTTCCCACAATGATCGCAAACCAAGCAATTAGACGGATAGCGTCACAATTTTACCGGGCCTGGGGAGATTACAACGACCCTCTGGTGATCATGTTTGACCGCATCTACAATGATTACCGAGGGCTGTTCCCGAAAATGTTCCAGAAGATGCGTGAGCTTCACGTGTCACTTGCAGGCATTGAAGATCCGTACTTGAGCCATGTGGTGTATTATTTCATGTTCTACGCGGCCGGACGTCAGCTCACAAATTACTTCGTGGTCCCGCCGATGCCACCGATCAATCCAAAGTGGATTCAGGAGATTGAGGGAAAGTACCATCTCGCCGTGATCTAATTGCCTGCCCTGTAGATCGAGATTGATCCTGTCGTGGCTTCGATTACAAGCCTGCCTCTGCCCGAACCGATCCGACCCGTAAGATGCTGCCCGACATAATCGCCTCTGTCATAGTGCGATTCGGCCAATTCCAGCCTGCAGACAATGTGACCCACCGTCGTCGATGCATCCAGCGAAAGATCTGGAGTTCCTCTTAGGGCAACTTCGATGTCGCCGGTCGTGGCGCGAAAAGCGTTCAAGCCGCCAGACAGTGCCCCAGAATAACTCACGTGACCGATAGTATTTCGAACATCAACGGTGCCATTGACATTGTCCATGTCGACGTTGCCGGTGTGCGTCTTTACGGAGAATGTGCCATCGCAGTCCTTGACGCGAATCGGACCGGTCTTCGATTCGGCACCGATGCTACCGGAAATCCCGCTCACAGAAATCGAATCGGTCTGCGTCTCGATTGTCAGGTCACTGTCGTGAGGAATTGTTACCCGAACGTTGGTTCTCGGCCCTCCGGAAAAAGCATAGGACCCCCAGATCAATGGGTTCCAGTATTTTGTCCGGCCCATGATTGTGATGAGATTACCTTCCTGCCTGGCAGAGTAATCGATACTTTCCGGCTCCATCACGTCTGCGTCTGCAGTAACCACTCCGGCTTCTCCTCTCGTTATGTCGACTGAGCCCGGTGTTCGGAGGTTAATTACGACCTTTGGTTTACCGGCAATTTGAAAGGAGTTGTGAGCTATCTCACTATTTCTTCCCGAGACGTAGATGGGAACGCCGCAAGCGGGACAGAATTTTGCTGCTGGAGGGAGGGTCGCACCGCAATTTCTGCAGAATGCCATGTCACTTGTTGCATCCAAGTCGCTGTTAAGATTTCTGTTGATTTCTTGGCTTAGCTAGATTCCGATTAGTAATCAGTAGTTGTGCTGCCTTTCGGTCACCTCGATGTGTTCGACCACGATCACAGATCCTATTACAAGCCTGGGATCGACTTCTCCTGTTATTGATACGCTAAATTGATCTCTCAGCGCGACCCATTTCTTGTGAACTTGGGCAACTTGCTGACCGTTGACCGACATCGAATAATCGTGCTCCGTGAAATTACCATAAACCCTCATTAGCTCCCGGCCGTTTTGCTCGAGCCAGTACTCCTCCCCGATCAACTTTACTATCTTCTTTTTCATGCTACCTAGCAAGTTTCCGCTCGCGTCGTACAATTCGAACTCGTGACGAAGCGATAGAAGTTTTCCATTAATATGAATGATTTCGTGCCCAGGGCTCCCGTTCAAATCCGGAGATGAGAGTACAACGAATTTTGCAGGTACTTGGAAAAAGTTACCGTTCCCTTCTCCAAGCTTTTTTCCGCTCGGGTCCTCAAAATCATAGTGCTCCCTGACCGACATGATTTTCTTTTTCATGACAATGTCCCTCGCCTCAAGAAGATCTTCAGAGGCGCTGGTCGCAGGTCCGAAGCCGCTGGTAACAGGTGTCGATGTGCCAGTTGGTTTTCCGCAAGAAGGACAAAATACCGCTCCAGAAGGGATTTCCTTTCCACAACTAAGACAAAATGACAAGCTGAGAGAGCCACAATCTGCAGTATGAAGTTTCGTTATATGCATTCTGAAAGAGAGTGATTTGATCAAAATCATATTCTCTCAAGACGAATGCTCGAACGAAGGAGAAGCTTTTCATTGTGTCTTTACACTCCTTCGCTAGAAAATGCCCTCGATCATCCAAGCTGAAAATCTCAGCAAACTATACCCACCCAAGACAAAGGCGGTCGATAATGTTTCTTTTTCAGTTGAAGAAGGCGAAGTGTTTGGATTTCTCGGGCCCAACGGAGCCGGGAAGACCACGACCATCAAAATGCTGACGACTCTTGCTTCAATCACGTCCGGCAAAGCCAGTGTAGCAGGCTTCGATGTCTCTCGAGATCCTTCAGCTGTCCGGAGGAGTATCGGTGTTGTCCCGCAGGAGCTTACTGCTGATGACGAGCTGAAGGGTATCGAGAATCTGATCCTTGCCGCGAGGCTTCACCACGTTCCTCGATCCGAAGTACCGGGCAGGGCGAAGGATCTGCTGAAGCTTTTCGACCTTGAAGAGGCATCCGAGAGGCGAGTGAGAACTTACTCGGGTGGCATGAGGAGGCGACTCCAGATGGCCATGGGACTGGTTCACTCTCCAAAAGTTCTCTTTCTCGACGAACCGACACTCGGCCTGGATATCCAGACAAGGACCAAGGTCTGGGATTACATCAATCGTCTAAACAAGGAACACGGATTGACCGTCTTCATGACTACGCATTACCTTGAAGAGGCTGACGGGCTTTGCAACAGGATTGCGATAATAGATCATGGCGTGATTAAAGTCTCGGATTCGCCAAAGGATTTGAAGGAAAAATTCGGTGGCGATGTCCTTTCTATCTCCGTCAGCGGCGATACGGATCTCACTGAGTTTCTCAGGACCGTTCCGGATGTGACCGACGTTAGCCACGAAGGGCTAGTTTACAAGATGAAGCTCCCAAAGACGGAGCAGGCGCTCCCGGTCATAATCGAGGGCGTTACGAAACGGGGTTTGAAGATCACCGAGATCTCCTTCACGAGGCCCAAACTGGATGACGTGTTCCTCGAGGTCACAGGCCGCTCAATGAGGGAGGACGAAGGTGGCGGGGAGGATTCATGGGTGCAAAACATGAACCTCGGGAGGACGAATTAGCATGTTCAACGACCTGATTGCCCTAACAGGAAGGGCATTGAAGAAGTGGATTCGCAATCCGGCCGCGGTGCTCCCCGGATTTTTCACGGCATTATTCTATCTTGCTCTATTCGGAAACTCGTTCAATCCAACGAGCTTGATTCCATCAAACATGGGTGGGTTCCAGCTTACCCCTGCGATGCTTCAATCGATCAAGACATCCATACTGTCGCAGACATTTGGAGGGGCCGCCACCTATATCTCGTACCTTACCGCCGGGATCATCTGCCTGATCCTTGTTTTCAACATGGCGTTCGGAGGGATCGACCTGGTACTAGATAGACAGCTCGGCTTTCTTAGCACACTGCTCACATCCCCGATTTCTAGAGCGTCAATCTACTTCTCTGGAGTCCTGCAAAACATGGTAAAGGCGATGTCTCTGGCGTTTCTCACATTTCTCATTGCGATTATACTTCCCAACGGACTTCAGCTCGGAAGCGGATTTGGCGTACTCGATCTTATTGGAGTATTTGGTGCGCTCGCTCTGCTTGCATTCGCCCTCTCCTGCGTCTTTACCGCTCTGGCGCTTTCTGTGAAGAGTATCGACTCCCTTGTCGCAATTGTGAACTTTGCAACCTTTCCGCTTGTCTTCACGAGCACGGCACTGTTTCCACAGGCTGGCTTTCCGAGCTGGTTACTCGGTATATCCAATGTCAATCCGATCACAAAGGCCACGGATTCTGCGAGACTTCTGATGATAAACGGAACTCTGTCTTCGAGTCAGCTGTCGACGTTTACTGGAGACGGTGCGTATCTGATCGTGTTTGCCTTGGTGATGGCAATCTTGGGTTACATTGCTGCTCGAAAAGCGCTAGCACCGGTCTGACGCTTGTGTTCATTCCGAATTATAAATCTGTATACAAATGTACAGATGGGGAGAAATACTCCAAAAGGCGATGTTTCTATCTTGCGAGCTCCAATGAATGACTCATCCCATTCTGCAAGAAAAAACTATCCGAGAAACATCTCCCTTCTCAGGCCGGCGGGAAACAAAGTTATTGAGTTCATGATCATCTGCAAGAATGAAATTGGAGCTCTTGCGGCAATTTCGGGAATCTTCGCGAAGGAAAATCTGAATATAGAAATAACCTATGGTCACGCGGACAGACAGGGCAATTCTTATCTCCTGATTCTTTACGCGGATTTTTCTAATTCTTCCAGCACTGTGGACCAAATTATTAAGGATCTTAAAGAGCTCCCAGTCATTCACATGGTAGAAGTTGACATTGATCAGAAGAGACACTTTGACGACTTTCTATATCCGGTCGTAGGCGTTGATGGAGATCGTGCCGTGGTAATGGGTTTGAACGCCCTAATCAAATTGGAGCAAACAATGTTCGAGAAAATCGGAAGTGGGGGTCACGCGTTTTTGTACCAGATGGGTAAGGACTACTCGATTGAAAATTCCAAGATTCTGAAATCAGGTAATTTTGCCCAGGATCAGGA
>DATNHH010000100.1:0-3551 GCA_035605055.1 Nitrososphaerales archaeon | reverse complement strand
TACTCCAATAATAATTGATACCCTAAAACATTCCTATAGGAATAACACGGTCAATTCAGCATTAATACCGTTAGCGGTACTACTTGGAAAAAAAGGCGTGTATTCAATTAGATGACGTTTAGTGTAGACTCTACGTTGACCGGCATTCACTCTCGCTCGGAAGAGACTGTGCGGGTGTCGAGAGAGTTTGATCGTTCGCGAGCAACCAAGGAGACCTTGGAATCTACGTTTGAATCGGATGCAAAAAATCTGGTCAAGTTACAACTAGAATCGGGAATAAGTAGAGTGTCGGATGGACAACTTCTTTGGCAGGATTTTATCCGCCCGTTCTCGGAAAGTCTTGCAGGTCTGAGAGGTGGTGCAGATCTATCTCGGTGGTTTGATACTAACTCCTTTTACAGAAAGCCTTCAGTTGTGAAAAAGATCAAGCTTCCGGAAGATAGATCATTCATACAGGATTACGAAGTCGCTCCCGCCCTAAATCTTACAAAAGAAGCAAAGGTAAAGAGAAAGCTCTCGATTCCCGGCCCCTATACTCTTGCAAGCCTGGTTCAGGACGAACACTACGAGTCAAGGGATGAATTGATCGCGGATTTTGCTAAAGTTATTAGGAAATTGCTGAAAAACTTGGTGAGTCTTGGTTATGAGTCAGTTCAGATAAATGAACCTTCTCTCGTTTACCGTTACGGCACTTCAGCGCTTACAAGCAAAAAGGAGCTAAGAAGTTTCATTTCTGCTTTCGAGGAAAATTTCGAGTCGCCTCCGCTTCAGCTGAGCCTCCACACCTACTTTGGAGATTCGTCTCAAATTCTGAACAAACTACTTGATCTAGAAGGTGTTTCTGAGATCGGCATCGACTTCACTCAAACCTCTCTCGATTCGATTGAAAAGAGCAAGTTCAATGAAAAGGTTCTAGCATGCGGGTGTGTAGATGGAAGGAATTCTCTCGTTGAATCCCCTGAATGGATTTCGGATTTCTGTCTTGATGCGGTAAAGACCCTGAAACCGTCAGGATTAGTAATTCTTCCAAGCTCAGAATTGAAGTACCTACCAAGAAATGTTGCCGATGAAAAAATAAGGGCAATCGGCAAAGCAGCGATGATTGTCAGAAAGAAGTTGAACTAGAAATTGACAGAGAATGAAATTTCTGAATCAAAGTTATTCCCCCTTCAGGAAATAGGAAGCATCGCAAAGCCCGCCTGGAGGGTAAAGGGGGTTTCTGCCGATTCGAGAATCTCTGACAGTGATATCGAAAATGCTGCATTGTGGGGAGAAAAAATCGGAGTAGAGGATTACGAAAAACTCGTAGAATTGCTGACACGAAGGTCTCAGTCCAGTATCCCTCCGACGGAGGAAGAAAAGGACCTGATCCGGGATTTCTCAGTAATCTATGTACTCTCAATGTTTGACAAGGTTGGGCTAGATCGCGTGTACTCCGGTGAGCAGTGGAGAGTTGAGATGTACGAACACCTTGTCAGGAATATCAAGGGATTCAAGCTTCTTGGCTCGGTGCACTCTTTTGACTACAAGTATTTCACAAAGGGTGCAATTTTGGGCGTTCCAGAATTTGTTCATCCAATCCATCTGGAAGAGTTTCAGTTCGTAAAAACCCATACAAACCGATTCGTCAAGATACCGATAACTGGACCTTATACAACCGTAGATTGGTCCTTCAATGAATACTATGAGTCTTTAGCTAGAAAAAAATCAAAGGGGAAGAGAATAGATCTCAGAAAGACCTACTTCGAAGCTCGAAGAAATTTCATCATGGATCTCGTAAAGAACGCGCTGAGACCAGAGGTCGAATCATTGATCAAGAATGGTGCCGAGTGGATACAAATCGATGAACCAGCGGTGACTACTCGTCCAGATGATGATGAAATGCAACTATTTGTTGATGCGATAAATGCCCTCACCGCCGGGTTCAGCGGCTGCGTATTCAGTGTTCATAACTGCTACAGTGATTACAGATTGCTCGCGCGATACTCTGTTCAACTGAAGGACATCACTCAGCTCGCGCTAGAATTTGCAAACAGAGATTCCACTGATCTTGGCTTGGACAAAAAGACGAGACCGGGCTACATTGACCTCAAGCACTTTGAGAAAGAAGGATATGAGGGAGGGTTCGGTCTGGGAGTAACTCACGTCCATGACTATTCTGGCTCCCCTGGCCACGGAGCTGTTGTGGAGGGAAGAAATGTTTTGGAATCGCCAAAACTTGTTAGAGATCGAGTCCTATTCGCATCTAGCATTCTAAAAGATCCGTCAAGAATTTCAGTGAATCCGGATTGTGGGTTGAGAACCAGGGACTGGGAAACGACCTATAAGAAACTGGAAGTAATGGTTGAGGGAGTGGAGCTTGCCAGAAAGAAAATCAGCTAGGAAGAAAAGCAAGTTCCCGTCCACAACTGTCATCGGCAGTTACCCGATAACAGTTCCAGAAAGCGAGATCGAACAATTTAGGTCATTTCCTGAAGAGACTGAAGATCCTGTAAATTCTTCAATCCAGCTAGCGGTTCGTGACTTCATCAGTGCAGGGATCGAATTCCCTTCCACCGGACAGACTCGAGAATCGTTCGTCAGACTCTTTCTGGATCCTGATCATGTCGAAGGGATAGAGTACAATGGCTCAGAAATCCTGGTAAGAGGAAAAATTCGAAGGAAATCCTCAATCCGATTAGCAGACGTCCAAGAAGCAAAGTCGCTGATCCCGAGGTATTATGGATTCAAGGAACCTGTAACTGACCCCTACACACTTGCGAGGAATTGCAGAATCGAGGGCAGCGATTATTCGGATCTGCGAGAACTTACTTTTGCCATAGCAAGAGAAATTGTTCGACCAGAGCTTGAATCAATCCAAAACCTCGTAGATTATCTTCAGCTAGATGCGCCGTACTTCTCATTTGAACCTTTCAAGGATTACATCAGCGATGTATACGAAGAAATGCTATCGGGGATTAAGACCCCTGTCGTCCTGCACGTCTGCGGCGATTCTTTTTCAGTTTTCAAAGAACTGACAAAACTTAACGTTGACATTATCAGCCTCGATTTCACATTCAATGACAAACTGCTTGATGAAGTCGCCCGAAGAAATTTCGACCAAGAAATAGGTCTTGGCTGTGTAAGCACTGGAAGCCTCATTGTAGAGCCGGTCAAGAGTATCTCTAGCTTAATCAAGCGCTCTGTGTCAAAGTTTGGCGAATCAAGAATCCGCTTTGTGCATCCTGCCTGCGGTGAGAGAAATCTTCCATTAGATACCGCGTATCAGAAAAACATCAACCTAACGCTTGCAAGGAACGAGGTCTTCCTCGGCCCATCACAAACTGCAAAAAGCGTTAATCTGAGTGAGAATGAGTACGATCCGAACGGATATTTTCTGATTCAAGTCGATCCGCAAAGTCAGCAGATTTTCGTTTCATTCAACTCGTACGACAACATACCAAAGTTCAGAGTCCAATCTGCCAGCGGCGAGAAACTGATCGGTGCTATCATCGATAGTAAGATCATCAGTGACACCGACCTCGGCAAAAGACACCTCGGTTATGTTGGCT
>DATNHH010000099.1:0-3902 GCA_035605055.1 Nitrososphaerales archaeon | reverse complement strand
GCACGTTAGAACGATCGTTCTTGAAAGAAGAACGTTCATCGAATCAAATAATCGAAGAAAAACCCACCTAGAAGCCCTATTCTAAAGGTATAAGCCTAACATCACTAACTGAACAAACTGAGCAGCGAAGAATCACTGACTTTTCTTTGCGAGACTCTTCAACCATTAATCCCCCGCAGCATGGGCAGTGAAGCTCAGAATTCGTTCAAATCACCGAGATTTTTGACAGGCTTGAAATTAATTTGGAAGCATAAAAGTGATATTCATGCACTATTTCTAAAAGAATTTTGACTTGCGGTACATATTTGGTTGAGCAAACTCAAATAGGAAGGGGGCAGCAAAAACAGGATCTCAGGTACTAGCGAAATTGTGGAACAAACTTGAGATTACCAATGAGCCAAAGGATCTGCGAAATCCAGTCCTTTTAGTGTCCGTTTCTACTTCGAATCCCCAGTTCAAACTACTTTACTCGCAGGCGCGGGAGCTAGGCAAATATCTGCTTAAGAAACTGGAATTTAGGCAGATAGCCACACTTTATTCCTCGGCGATGTCCCCAGAGATCAGAATCTCCCGAAACGGAATCGCCAGCATGCTGTCGAACAGCTTCCATCTTCATTCTGGAAAGAGCAGGGATTACATTCTGTTCGCGGGGCACTCCTCACCTGTCGAGAGCGAGTATGAGTACTCCGAAGTTGTGTTAGATTATGCAAAGACCCTCGGAGTCAACGAAGTGATTTCAATTGGGGCACGATGGTCGCAACCGGTCTTATCACCGCTCGAAGCACCCAAAGTACTCGGCTTTGGAACCGATGAAACAGCGGTTAACAAACTGAAGGATGCTGGAGTCGCGATACTCAGAAGTGAATCTGCGTATTACTTTGCTAACCTGATCGTTCCTCTAGCAAAGATCCATGGTTTTAGGGCGTACAAGCTCTCGGTAGATCATGGCGAGCCAACACCACACCCAAAGACCCTGACCGCCCTAATATCAGTTCTCTCCAAGATGATCGAGCTTGATATTGACTTTTCTGATCTAGAGGCCCAATCCAAGGAGCTTGCGGAGGCGATCCAAAAGGCGGAGATTGAGGGTCTGGAGGTGGACGAGGACGGTGAAATAAACGGAACCAGGAAATCGCCAAAGGGGGACGACATTTACAGATGAAGTCAAACGCTGCGGTGATTTAATCATACAACAATCAAAAAAAGGAGGGAAGGTTCCCTCCAATGGTTTTGCCCTAACCGATTGGACTCATTCCGGAGGCTTCGAGGGGACTAAGTTTTCCTCTGCCGAGATCGGACTTTGCGTAAGGTTTTACCTTTCCGACCGCGTCGTCAAAGTCCTTCTTCGTGATCTCGAGCTCCTTCAGCTTCGCCTTCAGCACGTCGCTACCCTTGTACTTCTCGACGTATCCTCTGATCGCTAGCATGGAAGCTGTTTCGACGACCGCTTGGATATCGGCGCCACTGTAGCCGTCGGTTCGTCTTGCGAGCTCATCGACATTGATATCCTTCGCGAGCGGTCTGTCCTTGATGTGGATCTTGAAAATCTCTTTTCTCGATTCGAGATCGGGGACCGGCACGTAGAGTAGTTTGTCAAACCTTCCCGGTCTCAGGAGTGCCTGATCAATCATGTCGGGCCGATTAGTCGCGCCGATGATTACGACATCCCGCAACTCTTCAAGTCCATCCAGCTCAGTCAAGATCTGGCTTATGACGCGCTCCGTTACCTGGTTGTCGCCCATCCCGCTGCCCCTCGTCGGAACCAGCGAGTCGAGCTCGTCCATGAACACAACGCACGGCGCAGCTTGTCTGGCCTTGTGGAATACTTCTCGCACACCCCTCTCGGACTCACCGACCCATTTTGAAAGCAGTTCGGGGCCCTTGATGCTGATGAAATTTGCCTCGCTCTCGTTAGCTACTGCCTTTGCAAGTAGAGTCTTGCCGGTGCCAGGAGGTCCATAAAGTAGGATTCCCTTCGGAGGCCTCGTCTTTGCATAATCGAAGACATCCCTGTACTTTATCGGCCACTCAACTGACTCCTGGAGATCTCTCTTGACATTGGCAAGCCCGCCTACCTCAGACCAGTGAACGTTTGGGACTTCCACCAGAACCTCTCTCATGGCTGATGGCTCGACTTCTGTCAAGGCCTCTTGGAAGTCGCTCATCCGTACGATAATCTTGTTCAGTGTCTCCGCTGGAATCGATTTCTTCTCAAGGTCAACCGTTGGGAGAATGCGCCTAAGAGCTCTCATCGCAGCTTCTTTTGCAAGCGCTTCAAGATCCGCGCCTACGAAACCGTGCGAGGACGCAGCGAGTTTCGGCAAGTCGACATCTTCCGCGAGAGGCATACCTCTAGTATGGATCTGGAGAACTTCGAGCCTACCTTGTTGGTCGGGGACACCGATCTCGATCTCCCTGTCAAACCGTCCGGGCCTTCGAAGCGCAGGATCAATGGCATTTGGTCTGTTTGTTGCGGCGATTACCACAACCTTGCCTCTGGACTCCATTCCATCCATTAGGGCGAGAAGTTGTGCGACGACTCTCTTTTCCACCTCTCCAGTGACCTCTTCCCTTTTCGGAGCGATGCTGTCGATTTCATCGATGAAAATGATGCTCGGAGCATTCTTCTCGGCTTCATCGAAGATCTGTCTCAATCTCTCCTCGCTCTCGCCGTAGTACTTGCCCATGATTTCGGGGCCGGAGATGCTGATGAAGTGGGCATTAGTTTCGTTCGCAACCGCCTTTGCAAGCAAGGTCTTTCCAGTTCCTGGCGGCCCGTGGAGCAAGACTCCCTTCGGCGCGTCGATTCCAAGTCTCTCGAAGAGCTCGGGATGTTTCATTGGGAGCTCAATCATTTCGCGGACTTTGGTGACCTCGTTTCTAATGCCACCAATGTCTTCGTAGGTTATGCGCGGAAGATTCCTCTGCGGTTTTGCAACTTCCTCGCTGACAACTACCTGCGTGTTTTCGTTAACGATGACAGCCCGTGAATCCGGTTCAACCTTAGTAAGGACAAGATCTATGCGCCTATTCATGACGCTGATTGCGATCATGTCGCCCTTTCCAACGACTCGTCCATCCAGAATCTGAGCCAGGTACTCCTCTCCACCGGTAATCCTCAGCGGCTCGGTAGGAGCAAGTGTTATCCTGTCTGCATACGCAGCCTCGGTCCGTCGGACCTTCACTTTGTCATCGATACCAACGCCTGCATTGTTCCTGGTCGCACCGTCAATTCTAATTATGCCGCGGCCTGCATCGCTCGGTTGAGCCGGCCAAAGCAGTGCGTAAGTTTTCTTTCTACCTTCAATCTCAATTACATCGCCAGTCTCCCATCCCAATTTTGAAAGAATGTCAGGATCGACTCTAGCGATTCCTCTACCGACGTCCCTGGTTAGGGCTTCGGCCGTCCTTACCTCTAATTCGTCTCTATCTTTTTGTTTTGCCATTTTATCTTTCAACTTCCATTAGTTTTTCGTGAGAGAAGTCTGTCTTCCGCGCTAGCTCCTGTACTTAAGTTCGCGGTAACAATCTCCCCAGTCTATTCTACCTTGATGTTCATTCCTTTCGGCTTTGGAGCTTCCTTCAGTTTTAGCACAACTTCCAGTACACCGTTTCTGTAGGTGGCTTTTGCCGAGTTAGGCTCGACCGGACTATTCAACGGAACAGTTGTCTCGTAGTTTCGATCTTTGTTTCTTGCCTTAATTGTCAGTGAGTCCTCGGTTGACTGGAGCTCGATGTCCTCCTTCTGAACTCCGGGCATTTCAGCTACGACTTTTAGGGACTGCTCTTTTTCATTCACCACTACATCGACGAACGGCTCCCTTGAACCAAGCTCAAAAGTGCCGCGCCTCGTGGGCTTTACGTTGCCAAACTCTCTCACATGTGGTTTGCCATCTGGCCCA
>DATNHH010000098.1:0-15817 GCA_035605055.1 Nitrososphaerales archaeon | reverse complement strand
AGCGGGGGTAGGAATGTCGAATTCTCCCTAATGCCAAGCCAGGTCAAAGGCGCAGGACTGAACACTCATTCTACGAGTGTGTCCACAGGCTCCTGTCCCGCAGGGGTTCAGGGGTTCGAATCCCCTCCCCCGCACCATTTTACTAGTACATATAAATAGGCGATTTTACGTCATTTACAGTCGGTTTGCTTGGTAAGAGCTGGATCAATCAAGGAACGTTCCGTGTACGTTTACCTGCCTTCGGTTGAGATGGTTACGGATTGGAAGGGTAGGGCGAAGAAGAGTAACGTACCGCTGTCACAATTTGTTCTTGAACACGTAACTAATTCCCTACGCCAAGAAGCTGGTGAAGAGAGTTACAAGCCTAGAGCCGAACTGATTGAGGAGCTTAGAAAAAAGGACGAGGCGAATGAGAAACTAACGCGGGAACTCGAGATCACTAAGTTAGCATTAGAACGGGTTGAAACGGAACTTCGAAAGTATCACGCCGAACCATTCCTAGAAGACAATTTCCGAGGAATAAGGAAGTACGATAAACGACTCATCGAACTACTCAAGAAAGGAGAAGCAATCGATTCTGATCATCTGTTACGGCAACTGAGAATTCCGCCTAAGGAAACGGACCTTGTCAAAGCAGTAAGTCGACAGTTGGAGAATCTTGAAGCCTATGGCTTAGTTGAGAAAACTAGGCGAGGCTGGCGGTGGAAGACATGAGCCAGCAAACGATAACGAAACAGCTGCCCATCGCCTCTGAGTTAATTGAACTATTCATTCAAGATTGTAAGGACCGGGAGATGACCAGTGATTCAATTCGACATTACAAATCTGTCACATCACATTTCTTCACCTTCCTATCTAACCATGCTCTGTCGCCTTATGAGGCGGATAAGCAGATTTTCATTGAATACCTACGTTACAGGAAAGCTGAGGGTGTATGCGAGAAGACCTTACAGAATAACTTCGCAGCCCTCTCAACATTCTATGAGTTTATGCTCTTTCAAGATTATGTGGTGAAGAATCCTATGTCGGGAATTAGAAAACGTTATCTACGTCGATACAAGAACGAAAAGGATGTGGATGCGGAATCGCCGAGAAAGCTCATCTCGGTTGAGCAGATGAGTCTGCTGATCAACTCCGTTCTGGATACGCGTGACAAGGCGATACTCGGCTTGCTAGCCAAAACCGGCGTTAGACGAGGGGAGTTGATCGCCATGGACGTAGGTGACATCGACTGGAGTGAACAGACGATTACCTTGAAGAAGTTCAAGAAACGGAGTGGACGCACCATTTTCTTCGACGATGAAACCGGCAGAGTTCTGAAGCGTTGGGTAAGTCAACGTGAGAAAATGGAGCCAGAAACCTCCGCCTTATTCATTGGCGAGAAAGGTGGGCGCTTGAGGCGACACGGGATCTACGAGTTAGTTCTGAAATACGCTGAGCAGGTTGGGCTTCATGATTCAAAGTCGGATAAACCCGAAGACCATTTCACTCCACACTGTTTCAGACACTGGTTCACAACGCATCTAAGACGTGCAGGAATGGATAGGGAATTCATCAAAGCGCTTAGAGGAGATCGGCGGCGAGAGGCTATCGATATTTACGATCGGATTGATCGCCAAGAATTGCGCAGAGCCTACCTAGCGTTCATCCCTCAACTCGGACTCTAACACGGAGTTGTAGGGTTTGGTAGACACAACTTCAATTGTAAACGTGCTATTTTCGAATTCAGGTTTGACTCAACTAAGTTTCGGCGGGGTTCTTGGATACGTGATAGGTTGGGGATTCAAGAAACTCATCAGAATCCTCTTCGTAATCATCGGAGCCACCCTCGCGATCGTCGGAGCAGTACTCGTCTACTTGAACACGGAAGGAGTAATCACAATCAACTACAATCAATTAGAATCATTGATCATCAGCAACGGACAGTGGCTTCTCGGAGTCGTCGAATCCGGACTCCAATCCTCGCAATCAGCTATGGGATCGCTCTCGCTTCTCAGTGGCTTAGCCTTCGGATTTCTATACGGATTCAAGAGGGGTTAACCATTGGTTGTCACCTTTTTAGAAATTAAATCCGCTAAAGCCGAACTAAGCGTACTAAAATTCATTGCCACAAAAACTCAGGCATCCAAAGAAGAGATCGAAAAGTCAATCAGAAAATCAGCGCGAGGTCCAGGATCAGCTAAGTCCGCCATTAGGGATTTACGATTACGTAGAGAAATCTCAGAAAAGAGAAAGAACACTCGCGTTAGCCAGTTCAAGCTCACAAGAAAAGGACTATGCCGCCTGATCGAATCATTGAACGAAGACTCGAACCGAGACCAAACGCTATTCCACCAAATAACACTCACACATTCAAACATTCTACCTGATGTCTTTCGGTCATGGCCTGAAATCACCAAAAGAAAGATCGAAGACATCATGATTCCACCAGTCCAATACTTCTGCGGAAACTACCATTTCGTAGCAGAAGACCATGATTCCACAACGGCCGACAAATGGCTACTTCCAACCTCGCGAGATGTAATCCCATATGGACTACTGATGCGATTCGTCAACAGCAAGGGAAGACGACGAACTAGAATCGCTAGGGTACTAAGAGAAAGTACGATCCTTCTGCAAGAAGTAACTAGGATACTGCTTAGCAGAGCTGTAAAGACGACTCTAGCGACTGTCGAAGATATGAAGAATGAATTACAAGTATTTCCGAAACACAGAATCAAACTAACACCGGACGTAAAACAAGCCAGCTCAATGCGTGAACTGAGAACCGCTCTCGAAGCATTAGACTCTGACCTCAACGCGCTGCTTAACGAAACTGCAAAACTATCTCCTTCAGCGATTATCTAGGTGGTTAGAATGGTTGTTGCTGAAGTTTTGATAGATGAATCTGTCGATGATGAGGACGATGTAACGATTCTGCACGGCAGAAACCTAGTGCTCAAACTACTCCAATCCAAAGACGAGAAACGGTTGCTAGTAGAACCAGAAGTCAAACAGTTCCTATCCTCAGCGGACATTTTTGATAAGGCTCGCCGGAAGGCAGTGGATAAACTGATTGAAACCGAATTCCAAGCTGGGATAAGACTAGTAAGAGGCCCCAAAGAACGTTTACGATTTATGCAACTCATCTCGGAAAGGAGAGCAGACCAACGAACTCTACAAGAAGTAGAACCAACTATTCGCGAACTCAGAAAATTACCGACTTTGGAACAAAAAGCCAAGAACAAAATTGGTAAAGAGATCAATCTCTTAGAGTCGGCCGTATTGGTCAGATGTCCGAAATGCCGTATGCCACTTGATCTCAAAAGAGGGTTGGACACAGCAGTGTACGTGCGTAATTGGGGGCCGGTCCTATTTAGATCACCCGAATTCTACGGACTGAAAGGAGAGCTGATCGAACCTACCAAGTGCGACTTCTGCGGACACGTAGTCAACAAAGAGGATGCGAAACGCAGTCACTTGCATACCGTGAAGGAGAATATCCGATACTTATGGGAGAACCATCTTTGGCTTTCCGCAAGTTTTTCCGAAATATTGGAGTCACTCGGCTGGCAAACATGGCCTCGCGTGCGCGTCCTCGGTTCAACCGGAAGACTTCATTCCATAGCTATTCTGGCGGTTAAAGAAGGTCGCGTGCTGACATGCGATTTTAGGTCCGGTGAACTCTTAGGTCGTTTAGACGTTGAGGAATTCTTGGCCCAAATGTTTGAGATCAGACCTCACTTCAGCATGTTCGCACTATTCCATCAGCTCTACAAACCCCTACGAGAAGTTCTTAGCAAATATCCTTCGGTGATAGTATTGGAGAACTGGAAGAAAAAGGGAAGGAAGCAAATCGTCAGTGAGTTGCAAGCCGGAATTCTAGGAAAGATTTAGCGAAGGAGACTCACTGTTGAAAGTCAGATGTGTTCGTTCGGCTCTTTGACCAGTGATTGCATGTCGCTATATAATTCTGAAAATGGGCCCTTCTTACCCGCAGGGCTAGCCAATGCATAATAGAGAATACTATCTATCAGTTTTCCTTGATCAGGCATTCTGGTTTTCAGGATAGTTTTTTTCGATTCACGAATACTGATTCCCTCGTCAATGGTGATAATTCGTTCGCGTTGCCAACGCGATAACGTCTCCTGAACCTCCATTCGATCGGGTGGATTAGGGAGATCTCCAGCCTTCCAAAGAGTCTGAAGAAGGAACGCGACGTCGCTTAACCGATAGAACTTGGCTGGAAGAGTTAAGTGATGTGCGAGAAACGCTTCAATGACTAACTGCCTATTTGTTTTATCGGCCGCTAGTTTTTGCCATTTTTGAAGTTCGAGTTCCAAATTCTTATTGTACGCATTTGCTTTGGCCAAGAATGTCGGGAGATCGAAATCGTCTTGATCACGGCCGTTGAAGCGGACTAGCAGTGTCGCGTCTACATCCAAACCTTTTCTCCCCCACAAGTAAACCTCCGTAAGATCTCGAGGGACTCTCTTCCCTCTATATGCGTCATACAGTGTAATCCAAACAGCTCGTACAAGTGACTCTGCGAGCGCTGAAACATTCAGCTTTTGGAGGATTTCTCTTCCATATTTCCTGTTCTTTTTGTCCAAAGAGAGGGTGACTCGAGGTACAACCTGCGCGTACGGAAAGCGATTCAATACCCTCAAGTCTACTGGGGAGTGAATGGAGATTCTTCCTTGAGGCATGCTTGGTGGGGGGCCTAACATAATTTTCGGATGTCTAGATTCCGCCTGATGCCTGTCGATGTTAGAGGTTCGTTTCTTTTTGAGCTCCGCGAGGCCTAGATCCGTGATAGAGTAAACAGTCTTGTGCATCCCACCGCTCTTAACTACCCGTCTCCTTACAAAGTCACGCTTAACGAGTTCTTTCAGGGCTTCGCTGAGTGTCGAATAACTACCGAGCTGGATTTCAGTTCCCAATCGTCGGTAGAGTCCATTAAAATGGATGCCCTCATTTTCTTTTGCTAGGCATCGTAGCGACAGCTCTTCCACAATTTGCCTCTTTACCAAAAGAAACCTGTAGTACTACAGTTTTTTCTAGCGCCTATTATTCTTATTTCCATTAGTACCTCGAGAAGAATTGCCCATCAAAAGCGACAGGAAGATCATACAAGTCGGCGGTTCGAAAGTTGTAGCTTTGCCGCCGGGTTGGTTGAGCGCCTACAATCTCAGACTTGGCGATACTGTTGAGCTATTCGCTGATTCATTGTTATTCATCAAACCCAAGGCGCTTACTATAGATTCTCAATTGATTCGGAGGGAACTGCGTCTACTTGCTGAAACTAGGAGCAGATGAACCTGTGACACGATCGACAGTATCTGCAGGAAGTAGCACAGACTCCGCGAAACTTGTGCTGCTTGAATTCGAAGAGCTCCTAGGTGAAGTCGAACGATTTCATCTCTACCCCAACCAAATAGTGCTAAATTTCAGAACCCGACTTTCCGTCAGTTTATCGCGAAATCCGCAGAATCTGCATCTTATAGGGTCACTGCGACCAGGAGATAGAGTCGCGTTGATACGCGTTGAATCGGATCAGTACTTACTGAGGGAGTTGCGGTGACGTCGAGAATATCATTCGATAACACGTGATAAAGCACATAATCAGTGGCTCCGCGAGAATTTCCAGCAAGACCCCTGCAACTATTCATGTCAAGCCGAAGTTCAAGTTACAGCACAACATGCGCGAATGGCTTATCGACACTTAGATCAGCTGACTGACTCAGCTTTCGAATTTCTAGATCGCCTTATCACTCCAACCATCGAAAAGACGACAATAAGTAAGAAAATAATACTTTCGCTGAAGATCCTGCAGGAATGGGGCTGCTTGGAAGAAACAAAGAGCACAAAAACCATAAAGGAATACAAAGTCGAGGTGGCAAAAGTCCTGACGTGTTCATATTCGAATGCGGTACGAATCTACAATCAACTACGAGGGGAAGGCCTCATTAGTTCTAAACAGGTCGGGAACTATGGTTCGCGTGTATGGCTGACGCCAACAGGTGTACAGCGACTGCAAGACTCAATTTGAGTTGAGTTACGACAGAATGCGTTCCAAATCAGGGTGTGAGGGTATCAGGCTAGTAGGATACTAGTAGAGGGAACCACATACAACAACACACGTACACTCATGAACTGATAAAATGTCGTTATAATAGATAGACACCTATTACCCTAACACCCTAACCTCCTGAACCCCTAAGCCTTCTCGATCATGCACCCACTGTCCGCACCTACTGCGACTACGAGTAGATTGCTGAGTCTAACAGCCTATTACCCTGTCATCCTAGTACCCTAAAGAGAGCAATTCTCTACAGGAGGACTTCTAACGCATAGACCTGAAGAGCATGTAAAGCTGGAATACTACTCGAGTCACCAGAACGATGCCACTGACCCGGTTAACGCGGCGTTGAATTATGGTTACGGAGTTCTGGAGGGAGAATGCCGCCGAGCGATCAACGCCGTTGGTTTGGAACCTTCCGTTGGTTTCCTACATGACTTCAGTGACTATCAAACGAAGCAGTCGCTCGTGTATGATCTACAGGAACCCTTTCGTTGGCTTATTGACCTGACTGTTATGCAAGCGTTTGAATCTCGGACGTTGGATCTGACACACTTCTACTTTACCGGCGACGACTATCGATATCGGTTCGACGTTGCAGCTAAGACGCGATTCTTGAATCTCTTGCGCGAGCAATTCAATTCAGGCGTCATACGCAAGGAGCATGTTCTGAAATGGGATACTGTTATCCAGCTGAAGACTAGTGAGCTAGGTCGATTCTTCTCAGGGAAGTCGACGAACCTTGACTTCAACGAATCTTTTCCTAAGTTAGAGGGGCGAGATAATGAAAACTTACGCTCCAAGATCCTAGCTTTGACTTCTTCCGAAGCTAGCCAGTTAGGAATAGGAAAGAGCACATTTCACTATCTCAGCAAGAATGCGAGCGACGGAAGTCCATTCAGTATCTACAAAATGACTAGGAGAAAACTCGAACTGACATAGGTCACTTGATGTCGTTTGCTGCCAAGACAATTCGAGGAAAATGTTAAGCGAGAGGCGGAAAGGACATGTCGATCAGTCTTGGCTTGCCCACCAAACATGACACATACTACTTTGATCCAGGGCCTTGATCATCTCAGAAGGACATTTCTTGAGGCTTGCAAAACCGTCGATCCAAGTTCAGCTGGGGAAATAGATTCGTTCAAAAAAGCTCTGCATGAGGCCTATACTTCTATCGCCGAGCCGTTCAGACTTACAGAGACTTTTGAAGTTCCGTTCAGAGTGTACTATCACATGTTGGAGACAACAGAAGAATGCTCGAAAATTACTAGACCGCGATACGAGTTCGACAGGGGTCTGGAATACAATAACCTAAGCATCGCTGAGTATGGACTCCGGAATCTTGAAGCAACATTCTCTCACATGGAATTAGCGCAAGCTGAAGACTGTAGAATTGACAACACGGAAGGAGTCGCACGTCAAAACCTACAATTCATCTTTGACAAGGCATATGCCTTGATGGACGAATTGATCGCTGCAGCAGCAATTCCAGATAGACCACATTGCGACGTGATATGCGAGGAAAAGCTTGCGTGGACTGAGAGATGTCGTCTGGCAAAATCCGTTTTGAAGTTTCATTTTCGAATTAAAGACAACCGCAGCTCTCTCAATAATGAAGATCTTGAAAGAAATTTGTATAATGTTTGTAAGGTAACTGAAGGCTATTTGAAAAGACGATCTCCTGATTTAGAGATGGACAAACAGAAACTCTCCCCACTAATAGTGCACGTGTTCAGAGGTAAGTCCAGCTGGTACAAGGAATGGGAGCGTGAGCCTAAGAAGTACATTGATCCTGAAAAGGATGATAAGAGACTGATTCAGATATTATTCGATGAATCGAGAAGTTATTTGGCCAACGCGTTCCTTGTTCTGGCAATTGCAAGAAACTTCGGTGCCCATATCCTTAACGATGAAAGCGAACTATTCTTGGAAGCTAACTATCCTAGAGCGTTTTCGATGTGCTTGGCAGCCCTAACGTATACTTTGACCAAGGTCTGAGATGAAAAATATGCATGTTGAGTCGTTTGTCAAGTGTAGTCGCGCTTGGATCACATTTCAAGTTCCTACAGGATCTGTCGGCGATCCAACTTTTGTGATTGCGGTCGTAACTGCCTTGGTGACTGTAGTCCTAGCGATTGCTACTGTATACCAAGCATACGAATCAGGAAAGACCGTGAAAGAAATGAAGGCAACAAGAGAGGCTGAGTATACCCCTCGACTTCGCGTGTTCCTGGACATAGTGCAGACTACAGTTGTTGTGTTAAGAGTTGCCAACATAGGTAGAGCTCCGTGTCTTGATATCGATCTTATGATCAAGTTTGAGAAAGATGCAAAAACCGTCGACACATCGCGTTTCAGGCGAGACTCAATGCTGCCTAGCGATTTTGTAGACTTACTGCTCCCCGAAATGGATTTCGGACAGATAACAAAGAAAATCGACAGTGTGAAAATTATCGGAGAATACAAAGATGGACATGGGAAGTCTTTCCCTGTGAACAAGGACATTAGCGTAGCGGAGTTTGTTGGAACTGTAAAAAGCGCGAAGCTAGCGAACATAAGAAACGTCAAATCACCAATATGAATCAATTATCAAGCATTGTCAAAGTGACTAAGATGGCAACGTGGACAGCCTGGAGAAAAATCGCGGATAGAGACTTCTGGTATGATGACGAGTTCGACCATGATGGTCCCGCATGCTACGAATTGGCTATTGGCGGTCCAAAGTACGGAAACATTCGGACGGTATACGTCGGAGAAACTGCAAACGAAAAGAAAAGATTGTCTGCGTATGCCCAACACGGCTCGCATTTGTCAGAGATAATCGCAAGCCATCTTCGACAAGGTTGGACTCTGTACTATCGCGCTATTGCCAAACCAACAAAATCAGCTGCAAAACAATTGCAGAACAATCTCCTTCATCAATTCGACTACGATTGGAATCTACAACTAAACCCTAAGGAAGAGTGATCGATCTCAATAGTCAACCCATTGGTGCATCTGTTAGGAATGAAAAATAATGGCACAATCATTGAATTGTCTTTTAGTTCAACAGCCTTATGCGTCACTAATCGTATTTGGCCATAAACGATGGGAATTTAGATCGTATGAGGTGAAGCGTAGAGGAACAATTGGGATCGCTGCTTCTCCATCTTCAGTACTTTCTACTCGGGATCCAGAGCTTAACAAAGTCTCGCAAGTACTTCCACGAGGGGCCGTCCTAGGAACAGCTGAATTGGTCAACTGCTTTTACGCGATAGGAAGAGATCTAGAGAAGTATACCCAACAAACAGTACGAGTGTCACTTCATGGCAAAGATGTTGTGACTCTAGGTGCACCAATAGGAGAACCAGAGGCAGATGTAAGCGAAGCAATAAAGAATCCTAATTGGTCAAGTTTCGTTTGGGAATTTGAAAACATAAAACCGCTTGAGGCTCCTATTCCAATCGTTAAATCATCAATGTCAACGTGGGTACGAATTGATTTGAACAGCAGGTGAACTATTTAGCCACAAGCCAATTCGAGAAACTCGCTCATTCGTTCTTAAATGCGATACATCTAGAAGTATTTGGGTACTACCCGTACGATCATTGTACAGACATTTTGGGTTACCTTCCACCACAGGCACCGTTCAAGCAAAGATTTCGAGTAATGGTAGAGATCCTGAAAACGAAGCCAACTATGTCGATTATAGAAAGTTTCAACAAGATTTCAAGAGCCTCGGAGATTGAACACGTGATGGTCTTGGGCGAATACAACATAGACGCGTTGGATCCCAATACGAAGGCAGCGATCTTAGAGTTCAGAATAGAGTATCTAGACAAAAAATCAATCGCTGAGTTCGTTCGCAAGAGTGGAGAACCAAGCGAAACATTGGCGCTGGAAGACTTCGGTGCACCGGCTCTGTCCAAGTACCTCGAAGAACTGTCTAAACAAGAGATTCCTGATGTGATGAAGAAGACGGCGGAAAAACTAGATCTTCAGGCATGGCAGATTTTCGAGCACGCTACCTACTCAATATTTCAGTTCTGTTTTGGCTACACTGTGCAAAAGCTTGGAAGCGAAAAACTTTTCGAACATGAACCGGAAGGAGTCGTCTTAGTTCAAGATCATGTTGGCTTTTCGTTCATATACGAATGCAAAACTGCTAGAGAATCTTACCACATGACTTCTGATCATGGAATCCGGTATTGCGATTACATTGAAAAGAAAAAGCCCTATGTAAAATATTTATACAATTGTGAACTCCAATATTATGTGATAATCGCTCCTTCTTTTTCAGGAAATATTAGAGAACGGAGAGAGCAAATACATCAGAGAACGAATGTCCTAGCAGTCTTCCTGCCATCACGATTACTGTCTGAGCTCGCGATTTGGGCCTGTGCTCTGCCTAGCCAGGTTAAACGACTGCTTGATCTAAGGGAGATTTTCAAGATATCAGACACTGAAGTTTCTGAAAAGAGCGTAAGAGATTACATGCAGAATTTTGAGGAGAGGACTAGACACAGATACTAGGTGGAATAGATGGGCACATCAAGAGCCGCAAAGGCGCCTCCCACAAGAAAGTGGAATCAAGTTATCGGTAGCTTGAAAGCTCCAGAAAGAGACGCGGCTACTGTCATCGATCTCACTTTCTCAATAGCAATGCACACACTGCCGCCTGTGAATCCTATTGCTATTCCAATTGTCTACGGTATTTCAGAAGGACTTCGATTTGCTGCAGACGTGGAAGAAAGTGGCATCGATGTAGCAGTAAAGAAGGAGGCACTACGACTTTCTGGCAAGTACATAATTCCTAGCATATCGGATTCACTGTGGAATCTTGCTGCAAATAGGATAGATCTCAATTATGCTAATTCAGCATTTGGCAGGCTTGCAGAACAGGCTTTCAAGCAGACAATGAACCAAGTCCTCTCCAAAGGCGCGGCCGCTCTTGAGGGTGAGTCCTAATGAGCGCGACCAAAGAGGACGCAGAGAAGAACCTGAAAGCGTTTCTGAAGGAACATGGCAGGGAAGGACTCCTCGAACTCTTCTTGACGAATTACCTCTTCGAACTTGTGATGTATTATCTTCACTCAGAGAAGAACAAACCTGCAGTCAACGACGACACCGCGTATAGGTTCTATGTGGATGGGAGAGACCGGGTCTACCCCGCTGAAAAAATTGAGGCATTCAAACGAGAGCTGAGAACAGAGTGCCGCAAGAAGGCTGTCGCTATTGTGACAATCATAAAGGAGAAAGAACTCCTTGACAAACTTGAACGTGAGATTCTTGAAGATCCCCAGATAGCTCAACTCGCTTCTGCTGCATTCCAGAGCATGGTTTCGGGCTCCTAGGTGCATGCGATGCCCGAGCTAAAACCAGCGATCAATGTGTTCGTTGAGGACCCATATACTAGAGCCGCTCTTCAATCTTATTCTCTGCAAGAACCGCTAACGCTTCGCTTCACTGGTTCGAAAAGAAATCTAGAGAATCAGCTTACTACTATAAGGGACTCGATCAAGAAAAGAATTCATCCGTTGGTTTTGGATCTTTACAATATCGCTTTCGCGGTATATGTATGGGATTTGAACACCACTAGAAATGGAATATATCCGCGGGATTGCCGCGTTCTCATGTCTGTTTCAAATAGAGACAGATGGTTCGCAGTAAAGAACCATCTCGAGGCCACTCTCAGATTTCTGACCGGTGACAATTTCGTTTTCCACTTTGTCGAAGGTAAAACTTCCGAAAAGCAATTCGTGTTTGAGAAGAAGGATGACCGCACAGTTTCACTCTTCTCCGGTGGCCTCGATAGTCTAGCTGGGGCGAAGTGGTTGAAGGATCAAGGACAAAAACCTCTCCTAGTTAGTCACCGACCTCATGGTTTGGTCTCTAGTGCCCAGGGAGAACTCGTCGAAGGTTTGAAAGAGATTTACGGAGAGTTAGATTGGTATCAAATCGGTGCAGCCGTGGTTCGTAGCACTGGTCTCGAAGAGAAGCAGTTCACTCAGTTCTCTAGATCCTTCCTGTATCTCACCTTGGGCTCTCTGTTTGCTCTTCAACTGGGGATAGATGAAGTGGACATATTCGAAAATGGAATCCTGGCTCTCAACATACCCCTTTCCCAATCACGCATATACAGTAATACAAGAACTGCGCATCCACTCTTCCTGATCAAGTATGAGAAGCTCTTGACGGATGCCTTTGGGTCTCAAGTCAAAATTAGGAACCCGTTCGTTGAGCTGACTAAAGGAGAGGTTGTCAAATTCCTAGACAACAAGAAGCTACGAGACCTTCTGCCGTTATCAGTCTCTTGTTCAAGTTTGGGCGGAATGAGATGGGGAGGTGTCGAACTTAAGATTATTCGGAATTGTGGATATTGTTTTCCGTGTGTCATAAGACGAATTGCGGTCAATCATGCAGGTCTATGGGACTACGATGGTAAGTACAAGAACGACATCTTCGCGAAATGGTCTGGTTTGACTGAAGATGCAAAGAGATTGCTGCTTGAAATGAATGACTTCGGAAGGAGGATTAAGTCATTTGCTTCTGTGGATGACGCCTTGTCTGAGTTTCCACAATTCTACGTCCACGAATCGATTGACCCTGCACCATTGTTCGAAACTACAAAGCGACAAGTGGAGCAAATGGAAAATTGTTTCTCTGCTAGAGGAAGCCCAAGTTTGAAGAATGCTCTCAACGTTGCTTAGTTTGTAAATTCCTTTTTCTAATGCATTGCCGTGAATATTTCTGTGTCGTACCTCTAGCAAAACCGAACCGTCGTCGTTGAATTGTTGTTGTTATGTGGTACCCTTGGTGCGGGCACCTGAATTTGAACCGCCTTATGAGTGGGCTCTTGGAATCTCTCCCGCATTCGAGCTCCACAGCTTGAATTGGCCATAGGCTATAATCCAAGGCTCAGAAGCTACCTAAATTCGAGTTTTGCGAATCCATCGGATTAGTGTCCTTTTGCGGATAGTTTATTGTTACTTCCCGTACCAGCCGGGTAGAAAGTAGAAACTAGAACCTACGTAACATGAAAAAGTGATCTTCAAGACCTTGTACCGTACTGACTTACGGGGCCCCCTAGAAACAAAACCCGCTTTCCAACACCAATTTTTGGAAGCGCAAGCACGAGCCAAAAAATAATCCTAAGTCGCTTAGAGACGAGACTAGGGCGATCTAGCCTAAAGAAGCCAGATCCTTGACGTGTGGAATCTAGAAACCGGAATCTGAAGGGGTAATTCGACACCTTGAGGGTATTTCCACTGTCGAATTTCTCGGTTCACCCAAAGTTCTGAAAACTGGAACCCACCGGGCAGTTCATTGTTACGGTAAAAAAACCCAAATTTTGTGGACCACAAAAAGTTGATTAAAACTCAGCCTGAATTCTGGATCCTGCCGGGTTTTTACACGTGCGTGGCTTCCTTGCTAAATAGTGGCCAAAACCACATCTTGAGATTTTTATTTCCTTGATGTGAGAACTTTCTTAATCGCGTCTCGGGAGTTATCATACGATAGGGAATGCAAGAGGGAATATGCACTCGAAGACATGGAATAGTCTTCGTTTGAATTGCAGAAGCATATTGTATGAAATAAACGCAGGTGGCGGCGCGGATGCGCTCATATCTTTGCCGACCTATCTTGAACAGCCTAAAGAATTGTCCTAAATGTGGTCGCGCAATCACATTCAACGTTAACCCGGATCTTGTGAGAGTCTACGCTGTCAATCAACTATAGGTCATACTATTCAGCTGTCAAGAATCTCAACGTCGTGGTACCACAAATTTCTCGAATCGGAATCCGTATTACCAGAAAAACACTAAGTGACGATGGCGACACCTAGAAAAAAGAAGGTTGCCGTACCCGGCATCCGCTGGTCGAGGTGGATTAGGGACTATAACAATAGAACCCCCACCTTTCCCAGAAAAATATTTTACTTGAACCTCAGAAGTTATTCACCTTAACAATTAAGTAAAGCCGGACCGCTTTGCTAGTAAACTCGCGGTTGCTCGAAATAGTCTTCTCAAGAGGTTTGATATTGTGTTCTTCTGTCGGGTGTGGCGTGGAAACCTAGTCACGGCAAGCAGGTGTCGGCGCACACTTACTATCGCTTGACCATGAGCTTCGTCAGCCTCAGCCTGTTCAAGTATCTTAACGCCGTTCTGCGTGATCTTGTTTGCGATAAAGTTGAGATCCCAATCGTTCATGGGCAATGATAGAACAATTAGGCTGTCGTAGTCGCTACGGAAACTTTTGGGTATATCGTGGAAGCGGTGGAGTGTGAAAATGCAAACGCACAGTCCTTCACGTTTCCCTGTCCGTTCAGCCATTATATGTCGCATACGAAAGAAATCTTTCGCTTCATCGTCAGTGAACTTCACGTTCGTGATGTCTTCGCACACTAAGATTTGGACTGGTTTCTTAGACCAGTTGGATTCAAGTACTGTTCGAAAGTTTTCCGCTTGGAACCATTGGGAGCCTACGTTCTTGGATCCGTATGTTTTTTTCAATTCGTCAACGATAATCTGTGCCGTGTTAGATTTTCCCGATTCTTCTCTTCCGAAAATAAGGACCGTGCGGAGTTTGATTGCGTTATCCCCATGATCCAAAGACTTGGGAAGCTCACGGGGCACTAAGCGACGAACATAATCTGATACGGAGATTGTTGACAGTTTGCCAACTTCGATTTTTCCGCTTTCAGAGGTTGTGAGTCCACAATAACTGCATGTTATCGGCGTTTGTCTAGGTTGAACGAGGAAAGGAGCTCCGCAACGGGAGCAATTAATCTGGCTTGTCACTGGTACCTGTCGATTCATGTCTTTTCACCCTTTCTTGAGCCCGAGAAAGGCTCCTATTCCGAATCCACCTGTTACGGCTGTGAATTGTGTTATGACGTCTTGAACGACTGGCGCTAGGCTGTAAGCTTCTAATAGAATCCAGTTGCCAGCCGTCTCTGTGACAATCGCAATCTGACTATAGTTGACTTGAATCGTTAAGATTCCGAGACGCTCTAATCCGTATATAGCTCCAAGGACAATTGTCGAAGCCATACCGATTGAGATGATAGCGATTTGCACAAAGAGCCTTGCAACTTTCTTCAGAGCGTAACCAATCGGAAAACCAACTACAGCACCGCCTCCGAACTGAGCACCAATAGTCGTCAAGAAACTACCTGAACTGAGTCGAGTAAGCTAGACAGGGAGCCTGTTACTTGCATAACTGTTTGGGAGAAATCAACCAACATACCTGATCTACCTATAATACCTATACACCTATCAGGTAGATAAAGTTATAGGTAGAGCAGGTAGATACATGGTTAGGTTCAATTGGGCAAGAAATCAACAGTAGCGAAGGCGAGTAGCAACTCTCCCTCTCTCCGCGCTACAATTCCTGAAGAAATAGTCAAGGAAATGAAACTGTCAGTTGGAGATATACTGGACTGGGAAACCGAAGAAAGAAAAAATCGAAAGCTTATGGTCGTGAAGAAGCTAGAGTAGGCAATAGAGGCTTCAGCGTCTCAACATAAGACTAAGAACTGGAAACTGATCAGTAGACTATTGGTGATTCTCAGTGCAATCTCAAGCGGCAGTTCTTGATAATCCTGGTGGACAGGTTAAGATAGAAAAACTCGAATTAACCAAATTACCAGCGCATTGCTTGCTCGTTAGAACTGCAGTAAGTGGCCTCTGTGGTACTGATTTGCATGCTCTGCAAGGTACGATTGAGGCAGATTTTCCTGTTGTCTTGGGGCACGAAGCCGCTGGTTCAGTAGTC
>DATNHH010000097.1:0-4399 GCA_035605055.1 Nitrososphaerales archaeon | reverse complement strand
AGATAATATTTTCCGGGCATGGAGGACAGGGAGTCCTTGAATTAGCGAGCAACGTCTGCTACTTCGAACTCCTGAAGGGGAGGCACGTGGCGTATACTCCTTCTTATGGTCCTGAAAGTAGGGGAGGCAAAGTAAAGTGCTACGTCGTGATCTCAGACCAAGAGATCGACTCTCCGATAGTCGAGCAGCCTGATTATCTGGTCGTCATGAATGCCCCGTCGATGGATTACACAGGCCTTCTCAGAAAAGGTGGAACACTTTTCATGAATAGCTCGTTAATAGCGCTCGCCCCATCTAGAGACGACATTCAAACAATCAAGATCCCCGCGACCGAAATTGCTGCTGCTCTAAAAGACTCGTCCACTCCAGAAATTCAGGACACCCAGATTGCCGCAAATTCAGTGATGCTTGGAGCATACCTTGGTGTAACTGAAAATTACTTGGATGATCAGGTTTTGAAATCTGTTTTCGGACATTTCTTGGTTGACCGGAAAGCCGTATACATCCCTCTGAATATGAGCGCCGCACTAAAAGGGTACCAGTTTATTCAAAAGATTGCTCCACGCTTGAGCCCATAATTCGTCTGGGTAGAGAAAATGACTGAATCGGAAATCGAACGTAAAAAAGCAGATCTCGCAGGTCCTGGAATCGGTAGCTATGATCAAGTCGAAAGGGCCCTCCCTACAAACTACGATTCCCTGCTCAATCCGAAAGATACGCAAAGGGCAGTCTTCACGGTAAAGAATTACATTGAAGAAAATCTCTGCAAGGAACTCAACCTGATGATGGTGCAGGTGCCACTCATCGTGGATGTAGACAGCGGTGTCAACGATATGCTGGACCGGGATGGTTCACGTACTCCAATCCAGTTTCACATCTCGAACGACCATGACAAGAATCCGATTGATGCTCAGGTGGTGCAGGCTGCTACGAAATGGAAGAGAATTGCCCTGAAAGAATTCGGCATGAAAGTAGGGGAAGGCCTCTGTACCGACATGCGCGCAATTAGGAAAGACTATTTCCTGGATCACGATCACAGTGCTTACGTTGACCAGTGGGACTGGGAAAGAGCCATTACGGCGGATCAAAGAAATCTTGATTTCCTGAAACAAATCGTGCGCAACATCTGGATAGTAATCAAGGGAGCTGATGCTTACGTTCAGAATTTATTTCCACAATTAAAGACAGATAGGTTTCCGGATCTCCCCGAGGAAATAAAGTTCATACATGCCGAAGATTTGCTGGAAATGTACCCGGATCTGCCGCGAAAAGAGAGGGAAACAGCGATCCTCCAAAAGTATCCCGCAGTTTTCATCATCGGGATAGGTTGGGTTCTGAAAGATGGTTTTCCGCACGAGATGCGTGCGGCAGACTACGACGACTGGGTCACGGAAACAGTTTCGGAGGACGGAAGACCGATGCACGGTTTGAATGGAGATATACTTGTATGGAACCCGGTAACCGAGCGCAGGCACGAACTCTCCTCCATGGGCATTCGGGTAGATTCAAAATCACTAAGAAAGCAACTTGGGATTTCAAACCAGCTCGACTGGCTCAAACTGCCGTACCACTGGGCGATAACTAACAACGAGGTCCCATTAAGCATTGGAGGCGGAATAGGTCAGTCCCGAACCTACATGCTACTGTTGAGGAAGGCCCACCTAGGTGAAGTGAGCGTCAGCGTGTGGCCGAAGATCTTAAAGGAAATCAGCGAAAAGAAGAATATTCACGTTCTCGATTAGAGCGCTCCTAGCCGTACATCGTCTTGGACTTTTCACCTTCTGTTGGAGCAGGCAGTTGTGATTGCAGCTTCTGGTATTGTTTTGCAATCTCGCTCAGTTCTTCATGTACCATTGCAACGTCTTCTTCGAGTTCTTTGGTAGTGATGTTAAGACCGTACATAGCATTCAGCGCTCTAATTAGAGTTAGAGCAGCTCCGGGATCCCCGAGTGCAATAGAAACCGGGACAAGCAGCGACACACATTCAGTGTTGCGATCGAGGCATTCGCTAAGAATGCTCCCGGCTGTTCCGGATACCAGGGTCGACTCGGCCGGAAGGAAACCCAGCGACTTTAGATCACTCTGTCTTTTGTCATTCGCGATAAAGAACGTAGGTCTGTTATCTGGAATGCCGTTTATCGGGATTCCGTCCAAAATCACGAATTCAGTTGGATTGAATTTTTGAAACCAGTCGAGTAAGACTGCAGAAATGTCATAAAGTCCACCCCGGTCAATTGGGACTTCGCAAACTACCACCACTACCTTGCCAGATAAGTCCTTGTAGATTCTGAACGGGTGTCTGATCTTTCCACCTATGAAAACAACCGCCGGCGGAATGTGGTGCGATGTCACGTGTGCGATCTGATGCAGTCCCAAATGGTCGATGACGTATCCGACGGATGTCAGCCCCGTCACTCCAGGCCCGACGAAACCACATATTACAACAGGAGTGGAGAGAACGGTCTTATCCCGTTCGATTATGCGAGTGCCATGACCGGAAAAAGGTGAGTTATTCGAACTCTCTTTCTTGCTTGGCATACCTAACGAATTGTCACAAAGATCTACTTAAGGCCGAGGAGTTTTCTCAGATTTGATAACGAGCCAATTGAAAACGTTCGTATAGGACCACTTACCTTGGATTGGAAGGTGGAGCAAACTAAGTTGAGTAGTACACACTGTAAGAACTGCGGTCATGCGAGTATTTCAGAGTGCATCAAGGTGCGCTGCTTGTGCAGGGTGTGCATCTGCAGCACGATCGCACAGGCGGATAGTCCTTCGAGAAAGTGATCTTATTTTGGATCGAAACCGAATATAGTGAAGATTAACGTAGTCTCATTGATTAAGGACGTCACCTCGGTGTGGCCCTTCCCGACGATAATTCCAAGATCTTTAGCGGCTTTTGATATTCCGAGCATTATCTGCCTTACTTCAGTTTCTCTCGTGCCTAGGGGGAGCAGAACAACCGGATTGATTAATGCGGGGGTAGCTCCCGACAACTTGATCTTTGCGACAAGATCAGAGATAAGCTTATTCGAGATTTTTGTATAGGAACCCTGCGCCACCCCGGAGGAAAAGACTATCTTCTTCGAGTCAACTCTGACGATTCCAGCGTCCATTCCAACTCTCTTTGAAACGAGCAATCCCTTACCTGGTATGGAATCTATGATCGGTTCCAAGAAATTAAGGGGAAGCTTTCCCTCTGGTAGTTCGACGCGCTTTCTCAAATTTGTAATTCTGGGGAATTTGTTTGCTTTTGAAAGTTGGGGATGGATGGAATAATCTGTGTAGTCGCTGGCTTAGAACGGATCGGAGTCTTATCGGATTACTAAGACGTTACACTCTGCGTGCGTCACAACAGCACTTGAAACGCTTCCCAGAAGCAGCCTCTTAAAACCGCCGAGACCCCTAGTCCCCAAAACGATCAAATCCACTTTCTTGCTCAGCGAAAATTCCAGGATCTGTTTTGTGACAGATTGGAATTCCGGAATTGCTTCAGTTTCAACATTCGTCCAGCCCTTGTTTTTGGCCAGATCAAGAGAATCACTGAGTAGACGTCGAGATCGCCTGTCCATTTCGTCGTTGTAGTTTTCGACAGCACTCGTATGACCCGGGAGATTCATTCCCAAGTCTAAGTTGTCCCTTGGAGTCACAGTCACGATGAATAGTTTAGCGCCATATGATTTTGAAATTTCAATAGCTGCGTCAAGGGCTCGGCTCGAGTTATTAGAACCGTCAATAGGAGCAAGAATTCGTTTCGGTGGAAACCCTGAGGAGTTCGCCTGTTTGTTATCCGACTCATTCTTGTTATTCTGCTTCGTCATTTTCTTACATTCCTATCTACACAATAATAAGAAAAAGAGCGCTATTAATTCAAAGACGATTCTCACGAATGAGAACGAGAATGTGAATTGATCTGGAATCTGTTACTAACAACATCCTAAGCACCAGTCCAAAAGATGATACGAAGTAGACAACTATAGCCCCGAGCACTACTCCTGTCACAAAAGCAGTCAGGACGTTCTTCGAGGAGTCGCTAATCATCGATCCCCGGTATCTAGTAAAGCATACCCCGAGAGCTAGCAGAGAGATGGCTGGCAGGTAATCGTACCCGAGGATGATTGCGACGATCTCTCCAACTATTCCGTAGACTATGAAGGTCAGGAATCGATTCCTGTTGAACTGGAGTTTGAGTGCCCCGGACAAATGAGTTTCAGGATGTCAAAACTGCATTTATGGATTCATCCTGACGGTCGACTTTGCCTAACTGCGTGTCTTCGGCCTAGGTCGATCCTTTATTCATATCGGATCAACGCGTCGACGAGCGAATACCTCAGATCTTCATAGTTACTGCCAGATAACAGTCTCGTCAGCCGGACTGCGTTCGGAATAATAGAACTTT
>DATNHH010000096.1:0-3188 GCA_035605055.1 Nitrososphaerales archaeon | reverse complement strand
TGCCTGTAGGAACTGTCGAGGCGCACGGCCCGCACTGTAGCGTTGCTTCGGATATAATCGTCCCCGTAAGACTCGCGCAAGAAATCGAAAAACTCGCTGGCGATCGCGTCTACATCGCTCCAGTTATTCCGTATGGGCATACATGGCACTTCAAAGATATGCCGGGATCGCATGACATATCCGGAGAGGTCTTGTCAGAGTACGTCTTCCAAGTGCTGAAGGGATTCCTTCCGTGGAAAATCAAGTACGGGATAATAATCAACGGTCACGGCGGCAATGATGAAGCACTCGCTCTGTCAGCTGAAAAAGCCGCATCTCTTGGAATGAGGACAGTCGTACTTGACTGGTGGTCCGGTCCCTTCCTCGAAGCTCTGGAACAGGTCGTCCCAGACATAGGTGGTCACGGAGGCGAAGGAGAAACTTCGCTTGTTTGGAATGTCGGAGAAAAATATGTTGATGCTTCGATAATTCCAAAAGAGGATAATTTAGCGCCCAAGATGAAGACCATCGCCGCTTTTTCCAACATTTATGATCCGGATTTTACAAAGTCCTTGCTCCCGAAGGCGTATCTCGGAAGGCCGTCACGGGCGTCAGTTGAGAAAGGTCGGCTCCTGAACGAAAGAGCGGCGAAGCTGATTGTGGAATTGATCGACCAGTTTAGAGCAGATAAGCTTTCTTAGGGGTTGAAAGAGGCCGAGGATGTAGGTGCTGCCTTAGTTCGACCTACAGGTAGTATGAATTTAGAAAGATCATTCAATGCATAGGAATGATTTCGGTTCCCATTGATTCATTTGAAAAAATTCCGCGTTTCTACACATGGGACCACTTTTTTGCCGAAGATCCATGTTCAAGTTCTGTTCAATTCGGACAGCTCATTTCAATCTCTTCTGGCAATGCAGAGCTCGAAATGTCGAGTTCGATCTTTTCTCCCAATGAAATTGGTCGAGTCCTTGAAAAATTGTGTCGGGATGCGACGCAATTCTAATTTCACATCTTAGGGACGGCCGGGACTAGCGTCCAGGTCTGAAGCTTTGCCTGCTCTAGAATTTTCGGAGCTTTGAAACCCTTCGGCAGTATTCCCCATTCGCACGATCTCTTGAAGGCATTACCATCCACAAACTTCTCCTCCAAAATCATCCTAGCTCTTCGTAGCGTGACGCTTTTGCCAACAGATTCTCCCGAAACCAGCGACTTTGATAATCTAGCCAGAGTCGCCAGAAAGTCACTGGGCACCAATTCAGCAGAATCACCGATCTTTATGCTCGAGGGCATGCAGCCCTTCTTTGCAATGAATGTAGATACTTTTTCGGCGGCAGATTGAAGATCTCGGAGAGACAAATTCGTAGAATTCACCCTTGACTTGAAGCGTGACATCGGTCCGAGAGGTTCGCTCATTGCGGTCCTTTTTGGAATCTTTCCGGTCTTCGAGTAAGCTGCAACGAAGTTTACCAACACGCAAAAAGCCTGCGCAGGAGAGATGTACTCGTCTCCGAGCTTCATGTAAGACATTTTGTTAGAGGTGGTGAGCCTGGTAGCAATCTTCCTGATTTCTGCCGGGCCAAGTACCGCATCCAACTTGCGCCTATAGATTCTGTGCGCGTCGGCAGCAGAAATGAATTGAACATCGCCGAACGAAGATCCGAACTTGATCAGACTCTCAAAATCTTGTAATGCGCGCTCCTTGACCTCTGGAGGTTGTTCCTCTGGCAAAACGTATTCCCCCTTTGGGGTATTTTTTCCGTTTGAAAAATTCACCGCGTCCCAGAATATCTTGTTTAAGCCTGTGTGCGGATGCCACAGGATACTGATTGCTCCTCCTTTTCCCTTCAGCCTGTTGTGAATATTTTCAAATCTCTTTTTGAGCTTCTCATTTCCGTCAGGGCTCTCGAAAGTGCGATCAAAACGCACGAAATTCTTCTCCGTGTTGTTGAGGCTCAGCACACCGCAGTACCAGTAGGGACTGTCATCGATGTTCACAACATCGGTCGCGTCCAGGTAGACATAGATTCCGGCTCTCTTCAAAAAAGGGTAGTAGTGCGGCGCCCACTGTGTACCCGCATGTCCGAAGCAGGTTGGCACATGTCCAAACGTGTTCTTCAGCTCCTGAAGGCCGCGTCGTTCTCTTTTCTCGATCTCTTTCGCTCCTTTCATGACATCCATATCGGCGATGTACTCGAAGACGACGGGATGCCTGCTGTGCGTATCAGTGTGGTATCCGACATCGCAATAATCTTTCATCGCAGAAATTACGTCTCGACGCTTCTGTGCTTTCATGAAGCGAATTTTTTCAGCTACCAACTTTGCGGTCACAGGGACATTGTATCTCTTGAGGATTTCAACCGCCTGAAGCGGAACATTGTTTGTTTCGGGAGTAACGTAATCTTCCACATCAAACCAGATATAAGCGTAGATTTTGTTACTGCGCCCATTAGAGATGGTCTTCATCAGATGATGGGCGAACTCGCGCGACTATTAAAAGTTACATATCTTCTCTAAACGCCTAATCTTTTCCTCGAGATAAGATTGAAATTCTACCTATAGCTTATTCAAATTAATTTCTAACAGAAAACGGATTCTCTAACCATTGTTCTAAACTGCTTCCCACTTTATCCTGGAGTCTTTAGCAATAAGTCGTCCAAGTTGCATATGAGCAGGAATTAGCAGAGCATGTTCTTGCAAAGCGGATTTTGTTAATGTATCTTTGCTACGAAGGTTTGTCTCAAAATCCGCCCAGCTCGCCATTGCCGAGGCGTTCTCAATTTCGACAAAATCATGGAAGAGATCGCCTAAACAGTAGAGTATTTCTCCGCCTGAATTAAGTCTGACTATCTGATGGCCTGGACTTTCGCCCGCCGCGGGGACAATCGCGATTTCCGGAAATAGTTCTATTTTGCCGCTGGTGATGTGCAAAATGCCAGCATCGCGAAGAATCCCCAGACTGTTGCTGACTTCGGAATTTGGATTTTTCAATGACTCCTGTGTTTCTGCTCGATCCCAGTCAGCTCGATTCAAGAAATAAGTCGCGTTTGGGAAGGATGGTTGGAATTTTCCTTCCGTATTTTTCTTGGTCACGCCAGCATAGTGATCAAAATGGGCGTGTGTTATCACGACGTGAGTAACTTCCGATGACGATATCCCTGAACTTTCTAGCTGATCGAAAATCCTCGGGGGAGGGATATAGCTAGGAG
>DATNHH010000095.1:0-3669 GCA_035605055.1 Nitrososphaerales archaeon | reverse complement strand
TGCGCCGCTCGCAGCATTGATAAAACAGCAGGTCTCACAAAGCGTTGCTAGCCTGCAAAAGGAGCACTGTCTAACCCCGAAATTAGTCGCTCTGCTATTAGGGAATAATCCTGTATCTCGTACATACGTTGATCTGAAGAGAAAGGATTGTGCAGAAGTGGGGATACTGTCGGAAGTTATAGATCTTAGTTCAGAAGATATCGCTCCCAAAAGAATTCTGGAAAAAATCAGAGAGCTCAACGACGATTCGTCAGTTCATGCGATCATACCGCAAATGCCGTTCAGCGGGAAGATTCCGGAAGAGTCGGTTTTCTCCACTTTGAGTCCTGATAAAGACGTAGACGGACTAACTCCATTTCGGCTCGGGAAGTTGATCAGAGATGAGTATGAATTGGAAGGCTCTTTGCTTCCTTGCACACCCAAGGGAATTACTCTCCTCTGCAAACACTTCAGCGTGCCGCTGGAAGGGGCTGAGGTCGTCATTGTGGGCAGAGGAATTCTTGTCGGAGAACCATTGAGGAAATTGCTTCAGGATCTTAATGCAACCGCAACCTGCTGTCACACGAAAACGAGAAATCTTAATCAGAAATTGAAGGATGCAGATATCGTGGTTGCTGCAAGTGGTAGGCCGCCGGAGATCTACGGAGATCGCGGCTTCAGGCTCACAGGTGAAATGATCAAGGAAGGCGGTACTGTTGTTTCGGTTGGGGTGAGCAAAGATCCTATCTCCGGGAAAATGCTCTTCGATGTCGATTCTGCTTCGCTCAAAGGAAAGTGCAGATTTTTGACTCCTAACACTGGGGGTGTTGGCGTCATGACCAGAGCATGCTTGCTCCAGAACACGATAATTGCAGCGACCCAGATGCTAGCTCGGAACTAATCCCGCAGTCAGCGTTTCAATTCATTCTTTTCTAGAATTTTCTTTCGATATAGTCGATCATCGACTTGAAAATTCCAGTGCCTTCGCCGTGAGTGGAGATTTCCCTCTTTAGTGTCCAATCAGGCATCTGATAACCCCAGTAGGCGTCTTCGGGATGCGGCATTAACCCAAACACTGTACCGGATGGGCTGCATATTCCAGCAACGTCGAGCTCTGAGCCATTCGGATTGTCGGGATATTTTCGCGAGGCGAGCTCTCCAGTTGAATTTGCGTATTGAAGCGAGATCTGGTTGTTTTTTGACAGCGCTTCAAGAATCTCAGCACTTTGTGTGATAAATCGCCCCTCCCCGTGAGCGACAGGAAACCGATGAACTCCCTTCAAATCTCTTGTAAAGACACAATTCGATTTATCATTGGCAACCAGATTTACCCATCTGCATTCGAATTTGCCCGATTCATTGCCTGCAAGTGAAACTCTTGGTGAATCGGAGAAATCTAGGAACGGCAGTAGCCCCGCTTCGACAAGAACTTGGAATCCATTGCATATCCCCAAAATTGGCTTGTTGGCACCTGCAAATGACCTCAAGTCTTCTCGCAGAAATGTTTCAATTCTTTTGGCCCAAATCGCTCCCGCTCTAACATAATCACCGTAAGCAAAGCCGCCAGGAAGCACTAGCCCGTGATACGAACCAAGGTTCCTTCTCCTAAGAATATCATTAAGATGAAGAATCTCGACGATAGCTCCTTGGTCTTCTAAACAAAGGGCGGCATCACCATCCCTGTTTGTCCCGGCGACTCTCATGACGCATATCTTTACGTTTTCGCGCTGCATCGGCAATGACCTTCTAACTATGAATCGCAGGAGTTGAAAAACAGCTTTTCCACGACAAGACACAATCCTCAGTGGAAGCCGCAATCAGAGGCTTTCCGGCCTGATCGAACAGCCGAATTCCTCCGGTTGTTACCGTTCCAATCTTCGAACAGGCAAACCCTTTCATGATCTTTTCAAACTTCGATTCTTCTCCTTTCTGAATTTCAACCAAAAATCTCGAGTTCGATTCAGAGTACAACTGATCGATAATACTCAGTTCGGAATCCAGAATCGGAAGAGTAACGTCCACCCCGAATCCTTGAGCTATACACATTTCTGCAAGCGAAACAGCCATCCCTCCCTGAGAGATATCATGTACTGCTCTAACAAATAGCTGATCTGTCGCACGATTCATCGCTTTGTAGAGTGTCGGCGTCATCTTGAGATCCAGTCTTGGAACTACTCCTCCATCAACTTTCTTCAAGCTGTAGTACTCAGACCCTCCAAGCTCCGATAATGTTTTCCCGGTCAAATAGACTGAATCGCCAGGCACCTTGAAATCTGAGCTCATGCAATTCGACACGTCTGGGACAATTCCAAGTGCCGTAATCAACAAGGTAGGCAAAATCTCGCCCAATGGAGTCTGATTGTACAGACTGTCCTTCCCAGAAATAAACGGCGTTTCGAAAGCTTTTGAGATGTCGTAGCATGCCCTCGCAGCCTGAACAAGGCTGCCGAGATTTTTCGGCACTTCCGGATTGCCCCACGCAAAATTGTCTAGTAAAGCGATTCGTCGACCCCCAACCGCTATGTTGTTTCTTATCGCCTCGTCGATTGATGATGCCGCCATCCAATAGGTATCAATCGCTCCAAACCTTGGATTGTATCCACATGAAATCGCCACCCCCTTTTCGGAGCTTATCAGAGGCTTGAGAACTGCCGCGTCGTTCGGACCCGAGTCAGGATATTGTAACGGTTTGAGGATGGTGTTTCCCTTTACCTCGAAATCGTATGTACGGACAAACTCCTCCTTGCTTGCGATGTTCGGCATTTGAAGCAATGACAAAAGATCTTCAGTAAGATTCGGATTCCCAATCTTCCTCCGGCTAGTCGCTGGTGAACTCTTGTTTGACGGCGAATAACTGGCCTTTAGATTAGGCAAAGGTGGAGAAAAGAGAAAATCAAGGTCGATCCTTCCGATATCTTGAGTCCTTTTTCTCAAAAATATCTCTTGGGAGTCAGTTAACTTTCCGACGGCTCCGGCCTCGATCTCTTCTCGCTCAAAAATCGAAAGAGTCTTCGCGAGAGATTGTTCCGGGACAACAAGCAACATCCTCTCTTGGGATTCTGAAATCCAAATCTCCCACGGTTCAATAACTTGCGTCTTTAGGGGAACGCTAGCAAGGTCTACCTCGGCACCGCAGCCAAACGATTTTGCGATTTCGCAAACGCCGGAAGACAATCCACCTCCGCCAAGATCAGTTATCCCCGAAGCAAGCCTTCGATCTCCGATTTCAAGAACTGCTCTCATCAGCTTCTGTTCGACTATCGGGTCGGGGATTTGAACCGCGGATCTGAGCGCATCGGTATCACCTTCAATCTTTTCTGAAGCAAAGTTAACTCCATGAATACCGTCCCTTCCAGTTCTCGCTCCAGCAATAACCAGAACATCTCCCGGTTTTCCGATCCTTGCATAATTCCTATTTTTCAGGAGGCCAATGCAGCCGCAAAAGACCAAAGCGTAACCCGTGTATGCCTCGTCAAAATAAATTCCACCGTTGACGGTCGGAATGCCCATGTTATTTCCATAGGCGCCCACCCCTGAAACGACTCCGCGGAGCAAATAACGAGGATGTTTAATGTTAGCAGGAAGCTTGTTGTACCGAAAATTTAGATCCCCGAAGAACAGCGTATCCGTAACGGCGATGGGTTCAGCAAAAACCCCAAGTACGTCTCGTATTACTCCCCCAACTCCTGT
>DATNHH010000094.1:0-2338 GCA_035605055.1 Nitrososphaerales archaeon | reverse complement strand
ATTCCTCTTAGCATTTGTTCGATGACAACCTGCACTGATCCGCTCCCTTCTGCGCGCTCCCATTTTTGCAGAATCCTCGCGATCTTGCTGAGGACTTCTGAAGCCTCCTTGTCCGAGAAACCAGCGCGCTTTCGCTCCATTCCCAGAAAATTGAGCGCAATCTCGAGTAACACTTCTACACATCTCTTGCGGTCTTCTGCTCTACTTTCTCTGAACGATAAGTCGAGTTGATCTAACGAATTTTCAATTACCGAAAGTACTTTGCCCTGATTTTCTTTCTTCAGAAGGGTATCAGCAGCTAGCTGGGCATATCCCGCCAGAGCGAGTTTCGTTAGCCGAATCGAAGGATCCGCAGTGGTAAAAAATGGCTCATCCGGCCATGCATTCCAAACTTTCGTTTTCAAAATCGTTACAAATCAAAAAATCAGTTTCTTCGATTTAAGCTCATATGGTTGATATCCATCAGGACATGAATTCCGAAAGAAATAGCGCAAAGATAACGCAGAATGACAGTACAGATGGAGGAAAATATTGCAAAAGACATCGACGTCGGCATTGAATAATGTAGCGATCGGACAGAGCAAGAGCTTGCAATAATGTCACTACCAAATCCTTTACTAGAAAGAACAATCTGAGTTGTGGAAATATGGATAAGATACAAGTCGTACATCCCGAACAAAAAGGACAAGAGATCAAAAAGGGTTTCAAATCGCGTCTGGTCTTCGAATCAGATGCTGATCATGTCGGGGAGATTCGGATTAGTGGAGGAACGATCGGTGGGTGGCATCATCACGGAAAACGTAATATGTACGAATATGTTGTGTCTGGAAAAACGAATATTGAGTTCGGTAAAGATGGTCAGGAACGTGCTATCCTATCTCAGGGCGATTTCTTTCTGATTCCACCGGGTCTGGCGCATCGAGATGTAAATCCACACCAAGAAGAAGCTTTTATTTTGATATTTAACATTGGACAAGGACCGACTTCTTGTGAGGTTTCAGGGCCGGATTTGACATCTTGAATTAGCAGCATGTCCTAAATTCATTTCCCGCCCCCGAGTACCGACTACATGGGTTCAGTTTTAGATGAACAAAATCATGATTCAAACCAAACGGTCCAACTTTGCGGGGCTTTGCGGCTTTGTGATTTCTAAGCGAGTTTTTGACTTAATCAAGTTCTGGTTTTGATTTTATTAGAAAATCGTGAGTGCGGGGGGTGGGATTTGAACCCACGAACCCCTAAGGGACGAGGTGTCTCATTCGTCCAATCTAAAAATAGAGAAACCTAAGCCTCGCGCCTTTGACCAGGCTGGGCGACCCCCGCAGATATTAGTCCGCTAAACTGCTTCTTCGTTGTCTAAAAAAGAATGTTGTCGGTACGCAAAGAAATATGGACTCCGTTTCCTTGCAAGTTAAATAGAAAAGCAGACAGGTTGAGATTCCGCTGCAATAATGGGCTATTACGAAAACATCCTCTCGGTCATCGGGAACACTCCTCTTGTCCGACTTTCAAAACTGGGAAGAGATTTCAAGCCCACTATCTTGTGCAAACTGGAATTTCTGAATCCTGGCGGATCAATAAAGGACAGGATAGGAGTGTCCATGCTTTTAGAAGCTCAGAAAAGTGGCAAGATAAAGAAGGGCGGAACAGTTGTTGAGCCTTCATCCGGAAATACCGGCGTCGGTCTTGCGCTCGTCTGCATTATCTTAGGATTCAATCTAATTGTTACAATGCCAGATAAAATGAGCGATGAAAAAAGAAGATTGCTCGAAGCATACGGAGCGAAGGTCATAGTATGCCCATCGGATCGACCTCCGGGGGATCCAGAACAGTATATTTCCGTCGCACTCCGGATCTCCAGTGAGGATCCAAACTCGTTCATGCCCAACCAGTACGAGAACGAAATCAATCCATTGACCCACTACCACACCACAGGAAAGGAAATCTGGGAACAGACCAACGGGAAGATTACTCACTTTATTGCAGGAATTGGAACCGGCGGAACAATCAGTGGGGCAGGCCGATACCTGAAGGAAAAAAATGAAAAAATCAAAGTGGTCGGCGTAGATCCGGAAGGGTCGCTTTACTATTACAAGTTAAACAAGGAGGCAAGACCAGATCTTCATCAGTACAAAATTGAGGGAATAGGTGAAGATTTCATTCCACCTACAGCGGACTTGGCGTTGCTTGACGAAATTGTGCAAGTGTCAGACAGGGAGGCCTATCAAATGGCGAGAAGACTAGCTAGAGAGGAAGCCTTGCTCGCAGGAAGCTCTTCCGGAGCAGCCGTCGCAGGGGCTCTAAAAGTTGCAGAAGGACTATCTGTGGACGACTTGAT
>DATNHH010000093.1:0-10956 GCA_035605055.1 Nitrososphaerales archaeon | reverse complement strand
TGAACCGGGCTTCATTAGCAAGACTGGTACAATAGCTTCTGAGGAATTCTCGTCAGAATAATTAATCGTGATTGTCTTGAGACAGAGATCTGCCGGCGATCCAATTTGACTTGAAAGCTGAGAATTGCATTGTTGACCGGTTGTAACCAGTCCGACGTAAACTCCGAAGATGCTCGCAATGATCAGTATGAACATCAAGGAGAATGAAGTGCTGTGGACAGCCCTTTCAGTTGATCTGGATATTGATAACATTGAAAGTGGCACACCTATCGGCCATTCCAATGAAGAAAACGATTCAGTTATTTAATTTAGATTTTGTTACCATTTTCTTCTAGGATCGGAGTGTCTTCCATCGGGTACCTTAACTCGTTACAGATTAGGCAAAAAATTAGACTCTCATGATTGATCTCAAAGTGGTCTGACTGTTGTCATGCGAGAATATCCATTTCGAATTCTTGAACTTCAGCAATCGCTTCATTGAGCTCAACAACTCGGCACGATCATAGCCAGTCATGGCAATTTTCTTCTCCAGATTTTCCTTCAACGGTGAGACGTCCCCGGAGTAGATCAATTTTTTTCCGTTTACATTTGCTACGACGGATTGATGTCCCAGAGTGTGGCCAGGTGTAGGAATTATTTTGATGTCATCATTCAAGTCATACTCTCCCTTTACGTAGACGTAGTCTCTTACTCTATCATACATCTCCGGATAGTACGATCCACCATTCGGATCTTTGTCCAAAAACTTGTCGATGAACCGAAATTCGTCCTTTGCCACGTAGAACTTGGCATTTCTGAATAGATTGTTGTTGCCGCAGTGAGCTGAATGCAAATGGGTGTTGATGACTGTGGTGATTTGTTCTGGTGTTATTTTCCGATCCGCGAGCTGGATGATCAAACCCTGTCCATCCGATCTGTGAACTCTGCTCCTCAGATCTCCATATTTTCCTCCTGGGGGAATATCACCAAACCCGGTATCTACTAGTATCTTGTCATTTGGAGTAATCAGCAGTAAGCTCTTCGAAATTCCCGAGTAACTTCCCTGCTCGCCTGGAACGAAGATATTTTTTTCCACATCAAAAACAGAATCAATGAGGAGACTAGCTTTCATCATAGTTTCAAACGACATCGGCTTATTCTATAAATGGATTGATCTCTTTTTGTGCTTGATACTTAATGTCCTAAAATGGAAACAGGTATTTCTTGCTCACGTCAAAGATCTGATCTCGATCGGGATTTTCAGCTCTATGTAGAAACTGTGCTAACTATGTTCTCGATTCCTGAGATATTCTTCAAGAGGCCTTCTGGAATGTTGTGCCTCTCCTTGAGGTACTGGAGAGAGTTGTACGATAGCCATGTTGTTGCCGCTGTTATCGGTTGAAACGAGTATTTTTAGCGGAAAATCGATGGCGACTGAAGGAGACGCCTGCATCAATGGTGTCCCGCCTTTAGGATTCCCAAAGATTATCAATTTAGTAGGATTCAACTGAAGTCCTGCATGCTTTGCATCCTCACTGAAATCTATTCTGGCAAAAACGATCATTCCCCGCGACACAATGAGAGAATCGAGTCCCTGAAAAGTTTCAGGGAATCGGTACTTGCTTTTCACGGTTACAATTCCGTTGCTGGTTTGCGTCAATTCGGGAAGTCAACGGATAATGGATAATTATCGTTTGCTTTGGGAATCCCGCATTGGTATTTGGGCGTCCAGACCATCTCCCCCGATGTCGGTCGATGAGTCAACGAACCTCCCCAAGGGGCGTAACATGTTTAATATTACTTGGAATACTCGCCCATATGAACAAAGCCGAGTCCGCTATGAAAGGAAAGATCGATAGCTCAGAGCACGCACAGAATTCCAACGAATCACGCGTGCAAAAAATCACGCCGTACTTGTGGTTCGATGACAAGGCAGAAGAAGCTGCTAATTTCTATGTCTCTATCTTCAAGAATTCGAAGATCGGAAGCGTTACCCGTTACGGGGAAGCTGGGCCTGAAACAGAGGGAAAGGTAATGATGGCTACATTTGAAATCGAGGGACAGGAATTCATAGCCCTAAACGGCGGCCCGCTATACACTTTCACTCCGGCCATTTCCTTCTATGTGGATTGTGAAACACAGGAAGAAGTCGACGATCTTTGGGAGAGGCTTTCTGAAGGCGGAGAAAAAGGGAGATGTGGTTGGCTGAAAGACAAGTACGGTCTATCCTGGCAAATCATTCCCTCGGTCTTAGGCGAGCTGATACAAGACGATGATGCCGAGAAGGCAGGTAGAGTCATGGAAGCAATGCTTCAAATGGATAAGATTGACATCGCAGCTTTGAAGCGAGCCTATGCGCAACAGAAGCACACCAACAGGGTGACTTAAGACCCAGTTGTTAGATGATGGCTAGAAATTATGGCAGAAACTGACAAGACTAGAGATTATCTAGCCAACGAAAGGACCTACCTGGCTTGGATCAGAACGGGCCTCGCCACAATTGGTCTGGGATTTGTTGTCGCTAGGTTCGGTCTGGTCATCAGAGACTTGACTGGGGTTTCGATTACCGCGGGACAGACCTTTCATTTTTCTGATATTGTAGGCATAGGGCTCGTCATTGCTGGTGGTCTCATGGAAATTCTCGCCTTAGATAGTTACATGAAGACTCAAAAGGCAATCAAGTCTGGAAGTTACGAGCCAAGTTCTATTGTTGAGACGGTTGTCAGTGTTACGTTTTTTGTTCTCGCGCTGTTGCTCATAATCTACCTTTTCCTATCATTATGAGTCAGGCCGTCTCAGAAGAGGATCTCTGGCCAGACAACATCGCGAAGTTGCTTCTTCTCAGCCTATGAAGGATGCCCTAACTTCCTGTTTAGTAATGCTTGAAGTAGAATACCGTTCAAAAAGGCAGGTAAATATTCCCGACGCGTTTCGAACGTCCAGTACCGCATTCATCACTTTTTCTTTCGTCATGGTATCATAATAGACCCGACGCGATGCAAGTTCGAAACTGCGCATTTCTTTTGGTGGATTCGGTCTAATCAGGTGATACCAGATTCCATTGTTCGACAAAAGCGCAATACTGAGATCGCGGAGAAATTCTGACCTCTTCCTCATGTCCATGGCCTCCAAGAATACCTGGTCTTTTTCTCCCGTCAAATCGAACGAGGCCGAAACTGAAAAAGAGTCACTAAACTGGGTGGAATGCACTACAAACATTATCGTTCCATAAACGTTGATCTTGAATGTGAAATAGGCATCCGGATTTTGCAATACTTCCGGGGAAAGCCGCTCCTCGATGAGCCATGTCTTTATTCTCTCCCTTGAATCCTCGATTCTATTTCCCAAGACAGCAGAAAAATCTCGTTCGGCCGAGTCTTATTCCTTAAGATAATCGTCTTCAGATCCTACAATCCTATTCTAAATCCGAATGTGGGGTTCATCTCCTTTAGAGGAAATGGTCATGATCTAAATCGAAAACGCCAGTCGTATCAACAGCTTCAATGAGACAAGCTCATGAAATCGTCAACTGCTGTTTGTAGTGTTTCATGCCTAATGCGACGATCTCATTCATGATTTTTGAGATATTTTCCTCTCCGGTTTCGCTTCGAGCAAGATGGACTAGCCTGTCGTACATTTCACTATCCAGCAAGACATTAACAGTCCGCATTCTTTTTCTGCTGGTTGACTCCGTCGATAGGATTCGATTGCTTGGTACTTCGATCCCATTGAGTGTCAGGAACTTTCCACAATTGCTGCACTTCTGAAGAGTAGTCACTTGGGCGATTCCGTCAAATTTCACTGAATAAGTCCCGAACTGGCTCACCTCAAGATGTGCACAGGCCATGGCCTGTTGAGAGGGCTTCGTTGCTTATAAGATTGCGATTCTTCAGAAGAATCTCAGATTTTTCAAAGGCGAATCGAAGTAGGATCTCGATTCATGCCATATGGAATAGGCGATCGCAAGGTACCCGCTATGAAGGAATTTTCACCATGCCGAAGCGGTCATTTCTGATTGTATTGGGTGTCTGAAGTATTTGGAACAGAGCCGACAGCTTTGGTCTGCCCTGAATCCGAAATCTGCTGCATTTGTCGGACCGTGGGGAAGGGGACCGGTTTTTCTTGAACCGGCGCACTTTGCCTGCTTTTCAGATACCGATAAAGCAAGAATATGTCGATTGCAAGGACCAGTCCCCAGAAGGAGTACGAAACGTACGCGGTCATCTTGAACAGGTTCAAGAATACTTGGGAAAGTCCAAAGCCTACCACTCCCGCGTTAAATGCCATCGCAAACCTTCTGAAAGTTTCGACCGCTATCTTGCTGACGATCATCATCCCGAGAGGTATCCCAAGGAGGACTGGTAGAGCTGTAATTGTAAACAACTGTAAGGTTGAAGCAGTAAAGAGACCAAGGAGCGCGTAGGAAATGCAAGTAAGATACGATTCTGCAATTCTCACCTGAGCTACGGCTGCTTTGAACTCGTTCTTAGCCATCCCTTGATTACTCCAGAATAGCGCTATCGGAGGACCCGAAATTGTCGTTATTGAGTAGAGGAGTCCAATTCCCATCCCGAGTGGTACGCCTGCTGCAGACTCCTTCTTAATCGGTTTTCTAAATCCCGCGGCCTGAAGCAAAATCAGCGGAAGAAGCACAGCGTAAACTGCAAACTTTACCCACAGAGGTGCAACGAGGTTTAGAAGGTAGCTTCCGACTATGACTCCGGGAACTATCGGGAGAACGATCGGAATTACCCTTCTAAAAGTCGTCTTAATGTTTGCCTTTCCGGCAAAACCGAGCATCACGGTATTCATGCAAGCTTCAACAAGGACATAGACCGGGTTGATGATCTTGTTCGCAATAACAAGAATTGCCAAAGGAACTGAAAGAGATGAATAACCGTAACCCAGGCCGCCGTTGACAAATGACGCCGCCAAGGAGAGCAGCGCAAGGAAGATCAAAAGCTCAAGGGAGATTACCAATCTAGATTCCGAATTAAGATTCCTGATCTACCTAATTATCCATAATTATACCCGCAATGGAAGTGTAGATTTTGCGTGTATTGTTCGGGCGAATTGCAGGCCTTGCGGTCAAAAGGGGGTGTTATTTCGATATTCGATACGGGCAAAAATCTACCAATTTCCATGTATCGAAAACCGAGTGTCGTTAACTCTCTTAAGAATATTCTCTGAGCGATCTATGAACAGTCGTCAGTTAGGTTGTAAGTTAGTAGAGTGCCGAATCTTTTCACGATACTTTAGAAACGTCGATTTTGATTTTTTCGAAAAGCTCTCGAAAGCGTGGATCCTTTCTTGCATTAGCGAACAAGGGAGAACGAAGTAATGTCGTCGCATACAACGTGTGGTTTTCCGCAGCTTGAAACATCAACTCGAAAAACTTGTCGAGGTCTCCAAGTGCGTAGTAAATCAACCCGATGGAACCGGAGATTGAGGAACCTTCGGGATAATTCTGTTTCAATTTCTTGATGATCTCATCCGCTTTAGTTCTGTCTCCACGAAGGGCAGCAAGATACCCAGTATTCAGCAGAGTGAATTCGCCGAGCGGTTGGATCTTTTCCATTTCTTGAATAGCAGCCTCAGCTTGAACATAGTCTCCTGTACTCACGTAATAATCAGACAAACACCGGTAAGTGCTGTAGGGATCAAGATGAAGTGTTCTTTTCCAGTGTTCCATCGCGGCTTCGATTTTCCCCGCATAAAACAAAGCCAGGCCGAGTCGCCGAATCACTCGTGGAGATAGTGGATCTAATTGATAAGCTGTTTCCAGCACCTTGACCCATTCATCACTGCTTCCATTAAGGGCAATATATTCCCCAAGTTGCACGTACGCATCGGCCAGGTTCGGATTGAGCTCAATCGCTTTCTTCGCCTCAGCTGCACTAGCATCAATATCGTCCGACATGTACGCAAGCTGCGCAAGAATTTCGTGAGCCTCGGGAAGGCTATCGTCGATTGCGAGGGCATTTCGCACCGCTCCTCTCGCGCTTCCGATTGATTCCTCCCAGGTGATAAAGTTCCAAGATCCGAGTGCAAGGTATCCTTGCGCGACGCCGATGTACGCCCTGGCAAACGAGGGATCAGTTTCGAGTGCTCTGTAGAAAAATCGAAGAGATTGCCGAAGCGGTTCCTGCGTTGTACTATGCACGAGCTGCTTCCCCTGGAGGAAATACATGTATGCCTTCACGTCTTCGGTCTTCGAAATAGTTCTTTCAGCCTTTAGCTTTACAATGCTCGATGGTATTGCTTCTGATACTCTGGCTGCAATGTCACTCTGAACCGCGAAAATATCGTCGAGACTCCGGTCGTAGTTAGAAGCCCATAAGTGCTCCTCGGTGTTCACGTCGATTACCTGAACCGTTACTCGGATGCGGTTAGCGGACTTTCGAACGCTTCCCTCAACAACGGTACCGACGCCTAACTCCTTTCCGATTTCCGAGACGTTCTTCTCTTTTTTCTTATAGTTCATGACAGAGGTTCTAGCTATAGTCTTGAGACCCTTCACAAGCGAAAGGCTCGCAATCAGTTCCTCAGTCAGCCCGTCTGTGAAGAATTCATCATTGGGATCGGGACTGATATTGACAAATGGCAATACTGCTATTCGGTCCGCGGGAAGGGCAGTGGAGTAATTGTCCTCTTTTTCCCACGGCAATTCTAGTTTGAAAACGTCTATTGTCAGAGAGACATTTTTGAGCGGCCCCGTTTCTATTTTCGTCATTTTGTACGGAACCTTGTTTCTAACCTGATCGAAAACTTGACCCGAGATGCAGATCCCTCCACCTTTAGCTAGCGGCTCGATTCTCGATGCTATGTTGACAGCATCGCCGTAAACATCTCCCTGAGAATGAATTACGTCCCCCACATGTATTCCGATCCTAACATTGATCCGATCTGAAGCTGAATCCCCAAATTCGTGTAGTGTTTTCTGTATCTCAAAAGCGCACTCCGTGGCTTGTAGCGCGCTATTGAATTCAACTAGGAATGCATCTCCTATCGTCTTTATCTCGCGACCACCAAATCTGGACAGAACGGGTCGGACAAGATCCCTCTGGCGTTCAAGCAGCTTGAGCGCAAGCGACTCATTGTTTTGAGTTATGGCAGTGTAGCCCACCATGTCGGTGAACATTATTGCTGATAGTCTACGTTCGCCGTCTGCCAACTGTCCTCAAGCTTCGAGAGGAAACCTGAGATAAAAACAGTTTTGGGATTATTCGAGGATTATCTTTTCTTTTAGAACTAGAATCGGTTTATTTGTATCCAAATCTCTCGCAACACTATTATCCATGAATCTTGGCGCTTCTTGCAAGCAATGCCTGAAGCCCAAAATTATGATTCGCCGCTCCTGATCACCAAGATCCTTACCCAGACAATCTACAGGAACAGCCCGAGCCAAGTCGTTTTTGGAAAAAATCGGGAGACTTGGAAGGAGCTGAACCAAAGGGCCATGAGACTCGCTGACGGGTTGAGAAATCATGGAGTGGGCAAGAGCTCCAAGGTTGCAGTTGTAGATTTTGACACTCACAATTATCTCGAGTCCTATTACGCAATCCCAGCAATCCAAGCAGTACTTCACACGGTCAACATACGTCTGCCTCCGGAACAGATCGCCTACACGATGTCAAACGCCGAAGACGAAGCGGTGCTCATCCGAGACGAGTTTGTCCCGCTGCTCGTCAAGCTGATGCCGCACATCAAGACGCTAAAGAATATCGTAGTGATGAGCGAATCTGGCTCGATGGCCGCCGGCTCACCCGCAGGGGCTATTTTCTACGAGGACCTGATCAAAGATTCTGATGGAAACTTTGAGCCTGAAGATTTCGACGAAAATTCTCCAGCGACTCTTTTTTACACGTCTGGAACGACCGGTACGCCGAAGGGCGTTTCGTTCACACACCGACAACTAGTCCTTCACACACTCTCCGCCACAATCGGACTTTCTTCATCGCAGAGTCCCGTCAAGCTCGAGTCAAGAGATGTAATCCTGCCTTTGGTGCCGATGTTTCACGTCCACGGTTGGGGTTTTCCATATATCAGCGGAATGTTAGGGCAAAAGTATGTTCTCGTTGGAAAATACGATCCCGGTCGAATCTTAGAGCAGATGTCGGCCGAGAGAGCCACGTGGTCACACATGGTTCCAACGATTCTCAACATGGTTCTTCACCATCCCTCGGTTGAGTCAAATCGGGAAGCTCTTTCACGCTGGAAGGTAGTTGTCGGAGGATCAGCTCTGCCATCTGAGCTCGCGCGAAAGGCGATGAGTTTTGGAGTCAAAGTCATGTCGGGCTACGGTCTGAGCGAGACTGCGCCAATCCTTACTCTTGGAGTTCCGGGGGAACGGGAGTTCGATCTTCCGCCCCAGGAGATGCTTCAGAAATCACTTCTTAAGACAGGCCTCCCAATCCCGCTTGTCGACCTTAGGATTGTTGATAGTAACATGAAGGACGTCCCGAGAGACGGGAAGACCATCGGCGAGATTGTGGTTAGATCTCCGTGGACGACAAAGGAGTATTACAAGGATCCTGCACTTTCATCGGAGCTGTGGAGCGGTGGGTGGCTTCACACAAGAGATCTTGCCACGATGGACGAAAACGGCTACATCAAGATTGCAGACCGGGCAAAAGACGCGGTAAAGAGCGGTGGGGAGTGGATCTCGACGATTGATCTTGAAGACGTTCTCATGCGTCACCCGTCAGTGCTTGAAGCTGCAGTCATAGGGGCGGTTGACGAAGAGTGGGGCGAGAGGCCGGTTGCGATAGTAACGAGAAAAGCTGGAAAAGAACTAACGGAATCAGATCTGATGAAACACTTTCAGGGATACGTGGATTCTGGACACATCGCCAAGTTCTGGGTTCCAGACCGCTGCATAATCATAGAAGAGCCTCTTCCAAAGACAAGTACCGGAAAAATAGACAAGAAACCTCTTCGCGAAAAGCATTCTTCATCCAAAGGGAGATCTTAGGACATCAAGTCCTTATGATTCCATTCGTTCTTCCACGCATTACTTCTTTTCCGTGCTGGTTGTAACAGACAAAGTCCATCGCAACCTTCTGATGTCCTTCCGATTGCTCCACTTTGGTCACTACGGCATCAGCTCGCACTTTATCTCCTGCAAATACTGGTCTCAAGAATTCATAACTGATTTCTCTCGCGATGTAATTCATGTCCCCACCCAGTTTCGTTGGAACTGTCGCAGTGAGAAGTCCGTGAAGCATAATCCGTCCCTCTTTATCGGCTCGAAGATGGTGTTCTCCCTTGTCTCCCGATAGCTCGGCAAACAGTTCTACGTCATTCACTGTGAATGAGCGCTCGTAGGAAGCCTTCTGTCCGACCTCGATCTTCATACCGAGAATTACCTCACACTCGACTTATTGACTGAACAACCACAAAAGCCTAGGTAATTCTCAATAATTCCTGATAAATCTCGGGCCGTCGAGATCTCAAACTTGAATCTGGTTTCCCTCGTTCGATTTCCAAAGTCTCTTTTCTAAAGTCCGCCGAAATCAACTCCTCAGCGTCTCGGCTCTCTGCTAGGATCTGTCCCTTTGGATCGAACAGAGCACTGAAACCTGGGTAAGAGGTCTGATCCGATACCCTTCCTACTTGGTCGACATACACAACGTAAGCCTTGTTGTCATAGGCTCGACTGGGAATGAATGTCATCACTTCTTTTCGTCGATCCTCATATTTTCCTGAAACGACGGGCCCGAACGCGTCTTCATTTGCCCACGCATGCGGCATCAGGATTACCTCAGCGCCTTTTAGGGCAAGTATCCTTGGAGCTTCCGGCATAGTGTTATCGAAGCAGGTGGTGATCCCAACCTTGCAGTCGCCTAAATCAAAAATAGGAAACTCTCCACCAAATCGACAGAATGGGTATTCAACGGCCGGCATGTGCGTTTTTCTGTATTTCCCGATAAATCCGTCTGGCCCGCAAATGAAATATGAATTATAGACCAGGTGGTTGTCGGTTTCAAAGATACCAGCCGAGATAAAAATTCCAAGTTTCTGCGACAGATCCGTTACGAATTTCACGGCAGGCCCATCAGGTACTTGTTCCGCGATCCTGCGAACTTGTCCAAAGACTTCATCACCAGAGAGCTTCGAGTCAACTCCAGCGCAATAAAAGCCAGTTATGCTCATTTCGGGAAAACATACCAGCTCGGCTTGGTCGCTCTCCGCCTTCACAGACCACTTTTCGATTTTTTTTAGATTGGTCTCCTTCTGTCCTAACTCACAACGCATCTGGACACCGGCGACTCGGATATCTCTCATTTATTCTTCGAGAGTCCCACTTCTCGAAAGTATGTTAGCTAATCGCTGGACGGAAAGTTCCTCGTTCAGAGTTCCCGTTTACGTCACGGTACATAGAGTACCTCTTAAATTGTTAAATCATAATCTGCTTCATTCGTTCGAGAATGGGTAACGAGAAAAGGCTGCAAGACAGAGTTGCAATCGTAACTGGTGCCTCCCGTGGAATAGGCCGTTCAATAGCGCTGGAACTCGCAAGAGAAGGAGCGAACGTCTGCGTGAATTACAACAAGAATCGCGAAAAAGCAGACGAGGTAGTAAATCAGATCAGTTCGATGGGCAGAAAGGCAGTCGCGGTTATGACCGATGTCTCCAAGAAGGTAGAGGCAGAAAAGTTGGTTTCGGAAGCCGTTTCAAGGCTCGGACCAGTTGATATTCTCGTAAATAACGCCGGCATCATTCATTTCGGAGACCTCCTAGAAAATGAACAGGAGTTCCTCGAAATGTTGCAGGTTAACCTGATGGGAGTGATCTACTGCTCGAAAGAGGCATCCAAACACATGATTCCCAGGAAGAGCGGAAAGATTGTCAACATCTCAAGTGTCGCCGGAATTGGAATTTCGGAGACCGGGTCTGGCGGTTATGCTGTAACAAAGGCCGCGGTCATTATGCTCACAAAGAGACTTGGAATCGAACTTGGGCCCTACGGAATAA
>DATNHH010000092.1:0-9562 GCA_035605055.1 Nitrososphaerales archaeon | reverse complement strand
TGAACCGGGGGTTGGTGAAATTTCCCAGTTGTAACTCTGTATACTATTTTCAGGTTGGGAATCTGATGCGTTAAGTGTCAAATCGTTAGGATTGGAGACAGAGGTTTCAGAAATTATGAATGAAGCTTGCGGGGGACCAACGGAAAACGAGACTGTGTTGTAAGATGAAGTGTAAACGTTGATTATGATGGCGGAAGTGCGAGGAATATCGTATCCGGAAATATTAACAGAGACGGTTCCTTTTGACGGAACTGTAACAGGCAAGGAAGAGACATAGGGATTGCCGTTCACCTCAATACCGCCAGAAGAGTTAGTGAGACTAGTCTCATTGCCATTTACCCCAACTCCAATTAGGCCGGATGACTGTGTGTTTAGATTCTGAACCGTCAGATACACCGAGGTTATGTTAGGGGCGCCCCAATCAATTGGATAAAATTGAGCGTAGGCAATCGCCAAATTTTCGTTCTGCACGGCCTGAATCTTGCCCTGATTATTCTGAGATTGAGTCTGCAAACCTGATAGAAAATATGCAAAAGTTCCGACCGATACTACAACAACAACGATCAAAATCAAAGTAGCGACAACGGGTGTGATGGCCCTCTTCCTTTCGAAGGAGGGAAGTTTACTCCCGCTCCTCCTAACATTCATAACTTTTTTGGGGACTTTTTCAGCGGATAAAGCGTTTTTCTATGTAAAATATATTGATTCCATTGCAATTCATTTCCTTGTGCTCTTACAGTTCTAAATCAAAATTCATCAGGCCCGAGGTTGTACGGCTTTATATCAAAGGATTCTGATGCCGCAAAATATGGCTAGAGGAATCGATGTAGTAATTGCGTTTGTTATAAGCGCGATCTCCCTACTCACCGGAATCATATTGTACGGTTATTCTCCTGGTCTTACAAACTCCGAAGGACAATTAGTAATCAGCGATACAAGCATCTCAGTAATTGTTCTTGTCATCGTGGGGTTATTCTTTCTCGGATTAGGATTATTCATCTTCCTCACTCGGACGTTAGATTAAGAAATCATAACTCCTTGATGAAACCTTCCAACTTAAGTAAAGATATTCATCGATTTTTTCTGATGCGTCCTTGACCTTCCAATCGTCAGGGTGCTTCAAGAACTTCCACGCCGGGTCTTCTTCCAGAGGCGGAAGTTTCTTTAGCTGCTTGACGATTTCATTTCTATCCGATCGTTTCGATTTTTTCCCAGCTATTCGTCAAGGGATTTGATATTGCAAAGATTTATCGATATCGTTCCCGAGTTAGAATCATAGTTTGCAATCGTATGGACACTCGTACGTTGTAAAATCTTTGGCTCAAGTCACAATTTAGTAGCCGTGGAATATCGAAAACTTAACATAAGTAAGATATGAATGAATATTCTAAGATATGCCTCAAGTCCTAGTTCATCTTAATGATGAATTGGTAAACGAAATAAGGAAAATAATCAAAGAAAAGTACGGAAACAGAAGGGGCTCTCTCAGCATAGTCGTCGAGGAAGCCCTTAAACGCTCGCTTGAGCCTCCGGAGGAAATATCTGCATCCACCCTGCTTGAGATAATCGATTACGTTTCTAGGGCATCTAAAGAGGGACAGCCGAAGGACCAAATACTAACGAATGTCTATCTGATGCTCGATAGACAATTCGAGCAAAGCATACTCAGGGGCCTTGAGGACATGAAGAAAAAGGGGAGAACGAGAAAAGTACCAAGGAACGTTGATCCAATCGACTTTCTGAAAAAGTTGGCAAGGGAAACAAAAAAAGAAAACTGAGTTAGTTGCGATTGTCAAGTCGGGTTTGGCAGATAAGTTACACAGATGAATTTTTGAGTAGGTACAAGGAGCTGTCGTACGGACAAAGGCACCTCATTGACGAGTCAATCAAGAGAATAAGTTCAGCGGTCGATCCCACCCTTCTTGCACATCACTTAGAAAGGGCTAGCTATTTTTGTAACTGGAGTCACAGAATCAGAGCTAATCTTCTTATCGTTTACGCTATATCAAAAAGAACGATAACATTTCTATCTGCGGGTACTCATTCGCAAGCGTACCGGCCGGGCTAATTTTGAGTATCGCGTTCTCTCCGGTGATTTCGTGTTGGGTGGCATATTGGAAGTTAGTTGAGAAGTCCCCTTCTCTAAGCCAGGATCTTTACAGTCAATTACCGTCAGCTTTAGATTTTGTTGTAAAGAGCTAGTATTCCAAGAATTAACATTACCGCTCCCCAGGCGAGTAAGAGTGCACTCAATAGTGTCAGTGTGAAAGCTTGCTCAACGATGATCGAACAGGCAGTGCTACCTCCGCCGACAAAAAGGGGACAGTCCAGGTTTACAGGAAAAAATATCCCAACAAAAATGAAAATGGCGCCCATGACTGCGGCGACAATAGCGTAGTTCAATGTGAGAATGAACTATGGGACATCTTTGATTTACATGTTAGGTTTTTCGGAATCCTGCGCAGCGATCTAATTGGGGTAATCCACTAATCCAACCCCGACTTTAATTCCCATTAACTCGGAAGGTGTCTTTACCTCAGGTGCCATATCCGGTCTTATGTAATCATGAATCTGCTAGACCAACACACTTGTCAATCGGTAGACAAATCGTTAATCGCTACAATTATTTTAGACAAGTATAAAGCAAAGTTATACCAAATAGTAACTCAGAGTAATACAATGATGATCGAGGAGGAAATGAAGGTAGGTCCGAAAGGGCAAGTTGTGATCCCGAGGGTTTTTAGAAGCGCATTGAAGATCCATCCCGGCTCCAAGGTCATAGTCAGGCTCGAAAACGATAGAGTGGTCGTTGAGAAAAAAGCTATTCTGAATGCTGCCACTGAATTCGAAAGAATTGCGAAAAGCGGAAAATCTGTCCACAGGATTTCTCCTCACATGTATGAAGAAGAGTTCGAGAATAGATTTTGATTTACTTGGATGCAAATGTCTTCATCTACTCGTCACTCAATCGAAAAGCTCTCGGAGACAAATCCCGTTCGATCATCAAGGATATTCAAAACGGAAAGATGTTGGCAGCCACCTCTGCGCTGTCCTTCGACGAATTGGTTTGGGCTGTCAAGAAGCATAGAAGTGATCCAGAAGGGGTGATCGCTGGCGAAGTATTTCTTAACATCCCAGGCCTCACGATACTTGATGTCAAGCAGGACATGCTGAATTTCGCGCTAAAACTGATTAAGAAATACCACATTAATCCAAGAGATTCGATTCACGCTGCCTCTGCGCTTGACGCGAAGGCGGAATATATCGTGTCAGAAGACCGAGATTTCGATTTGCTCACAGAGATCAAGAGGAAACCTATCCTGCAAGTCCTGACTTCATCGAGTGACGGTTCGGAGAGTTTGCCAAGCAGAAAGGGATGACACGCAAGAATCTTGCGCCGAGGACCTCGCGCGCTCCACTTTTCTCTCGCCAATCTCATGCAACATATTTCTGCTTTTCTCGAACTCAGGCGAGGCAAAAAGGTTACACACCCACGAACGATATCTTCACTTTGTATTTTTCCTCGTTCCGACAAGTCTCACAGCAATAGAAGTAAGGCGCTTGTAATTCGGAAAAAGCCAAAACAAAACTGGGTGCCCTTGCCAAAGCTTGTACCAATATTACAAGTTTGGGTTAGCTTTGCTTCATAGGTGAAACTCAAACCTGCGCCCGAATCACCTGGCAGAAAATATATCGACTTTAGAACACTCAATATCGCATACAAGAATATATTGAATCCTGAGTACGAAACTAGACCACAGCAGATTCATATATCTAATTGACCAGTAGACAGGATTGCTTCGGGCTGTAGTCTAGTATTGAATAGCAATGTCGAATCCGATGTAACAACGGTACATCTTTCAAAAGAACTCGCGGAGAGGATTCGTCGTCGTTTGAAGGATAGCGATTTTAAGAATATGGACGATTATGTGGCGTATGTCCTGAGCCAGATCCTTGACGAAATCGAGGGTGCGAAACCGAAGACCGAGGAAGTTTTCTCTGCAAAAGAGCAGGGAGACGTCGAAGAGCACCTTAGATCTCTGGGATACATGTAATTCCTAGATATTAGATCAGAAAAAAAGTTGAATCTAACTTCCGAAGATAAGGTACTTTATCAGAAACTCGTAACTGATGAAGAGTAGGATCGCGACCTGAATTAACTTTATCACAATATCTCGCGACGCGATTCCATTCCCGAGAACCATCCTCGCGCCGATAACGCTCCCAATTCCACCTCCTACTACTAGTATCAAAAACCAAAACGGATCTATCTGTCCCGTCGAAAGATATCCGAGTGATCCCCCGGCATATCTGAAAAAAGATGCAAAAAGACTCGTCCCCAAAACCATTTTCGTATCCAGTTTGAACAAGAGCAGAAAAAGAACTACGCTCAAGCTCGCTAGCCCAACACCGAAGAGACCGGTGGCGATCCCGATGAGGACGCCCTTTACTATCTGGACGCTAAGAGCCATCGGGCTGGTTCCTGAAAAACGAGAAATAGGTTGTTGCATCTGAAGCTGAACTGGCAATTTCACATTCGAAGTTGGAGTTAATCCGGATACCGACCTGCCTTCCTTGATGGCTTTGCTCTTTCTCCAGTCCGAAATGAAGAGATAAGAAGTGAAAACTGCTAGCGCAAGGGTGAACGCGCCGAAAATATGTTCAAGTGAAGCCGATTGAATAGTAGATGCCCACCGCGCTGCGAAAAATGCACCGGCGACTCCGGACAATCCGACCGTGATGCCGAGCTGAGTATCTACCTGTCCCCTCCGAAAGAAGGTGATGACCCCGATCAAAACAAAAACTGCTGACGCCGCGAGAACCGTGCCGGTTGCATTCTGAAGTTGTATGCTAGCAAAATTTACCAATACATAGATCGTGAGTACGCCTGCCCCACCGCTGGTCACATTCGACAAACCGCCGGTGATCACTCCCAGCACGAAAATTCCCAAAACGACTAACAGATAAGGAATAACAATCATTTTCTTTATTTCGCCAAAAATCACTAGAAGATCGAAACCCGGTTATGGGATTCAAAGCATTAGACTCGTTTATGGGGATTTATGAATTTGGTTCGTTTCTGTTAAGCATGTTCTCGAAGAGTGTTCCGCAAAGCAATTAACTTGAGAAGCTCAGAGCAGAGACAAAGAAATTCATTTTCAAGGTCAAAATCTTTTGATAACGATGAATGCCCTAAACCCTTTTCTCAGCACTATTCGTGAACCAGTGTATCGATTTTCGATACTACTAATTTTGAAAATCGTCGCAAGGCTTTTCTAGACAGAAGACGGATGCTGAATCTACACTAATGATTAGTACCAGTGATCCAGATAAGAAAGTCGTCGTACTTGGTCTCGACGGCGCAACATTTGATATTATTAGACCAATGATGGCCGATGGTAGACTGAAAAATTTCTCGCGTTTGATTGATCGCGGCAGCTCCGGCAATCTGATCTCGACAATACTCCCCCTATCTTCCGTTGCATGGAGCTCTTTTGCGTGCGGGCGCAATCCAGCAAAGCACGGAATGTACGACTTTTCGAAGAGAGTAGACGGTTCGTACAACTATGCACCGGTCACCTCTCTAGACAGGGGAGCGAAGGCGATCTGGGAGTACGCTTCAGAAGCGGGGAAGAGATGCCTGATAGTAAACGTCCCTCTGACCTATCCGCCGGAGAAAGTCAACGGTGTCATGATCTCTGGCTTTCCATATCCAGAGTCGCGCAGAGATTTTGCGTGGCCGAGAGAAGTCATCGACGAGGTCAAGAATGAGTTAGGCATTACAACGATTCTCAAACCAAATCCCCAATTTTTGAAGGAGGGAGACGAGAAAAGAATCGCAGCCGAGGTCAACGAGATCTCGAAAAATCAAACTGAGATCCTGAAATATTACCTGAAGAAGAAAGAGGAAGCCTGGAATCTCGTCATTTCGGTTTTTGATGCGACGGACGTTGTGAGCCACTTTTTCTGGCACCACATCGATCCCAATCATCCACGCTATGACGCAGAGAAGGCGAAAATTTACGGCCCGCTGCTTTACGATGTCTACGAGCAGCTAGATCAAAATGTGGGAGAACTGCTCAAAGTTCTTGATCCAAAGGACAACGTCTTCGTCATCTCAGATCACGGATTCGGTCCGGTCTACTATGCAGTCTACATGAACAACTGGCTGATCGACAACAACTATCTCAAGCTAAAACGTTCCACCGGTACAAGATTCAGGAAGGGTCTTTTCAACATGGGTGTCACGAGCGAGTTCCTCTTCAACACCGTCAAAAAGTTGCACATCGTCGATACAAAGACCAACACCTACTCCAAGGATTCAAAGAAGGTCGCTTTTGCAAAGAAGTTGACTCTCTCAACCGACGACATCGATTGGGACGAAACTCTCGCTTATGCTTCAGGAAATTACGGTCCAATCTACGCGAACCTGAAGGGACGCGAGCCGAACGGCAAGGTCGAGAGGGGCAATGATTACGAAACTCTGATTGCCGAACTCGTGGGCAAGCTAAAGCAGGTCCGCGATCCAAAGACAAGCCGCTCACTATTTGACCTGATTTACACGAAGGATCGCATCTACTCGGGACAGTTCTACGACACGGCGCCCGACATCATCTACTTCGACAGCACCTGGTTAAATTACCCACTGCGTGTCTTTGAGTTCGGAAGCAGAAAGCTGATCGCCCCAAATCCAATCTACACCGGCGCGCACAGAATGGAAGGAGTTTTCATGGGAGCTGGACCAGACATTACTCACAAGATCTACATGAATATGAACCTGATCGACCTCGCTCCAACAATCCTACACATGATGGGATTGAACGTGCCAACCGACATGGACGGCAAAGTCCTCACCGAGGTATTCGACCCCTCAAGCGAATTTTCAGCCAGGAAGGCAACGTTCTACGACGAGAGCAAGGCAACAAGCATCCGCGAGATCACTCAAAGAGTTCTCCGATCTAGCAAGATGAGGATTTAGTTCCTCACTTCTCTCTCAGTAGAATGTAGCTACGAGTTACGATCTAGTCCGGATCTAATCCCTAGTGAGCACGGTTAAGAGGAGAATCCGAGATATGAAATCCAATCTTTTTCTTTGGCTCTTTTAATACTGGTTCCCATTGATTCTTATACAGATTTTTTTTCTGCGTTCGCACGCGGGGAGGTGTTTTCTGAGTGAAGAGCTACGTTCAAGCTCTGTTCAATTGAAACAGCTTAGCGCGCGCTAACAGCTTGCTTCGGCTATCTCTATCTCAATCAGGGCTCGAACGTAGCTGAACGTTGTATCGGCAAGACATAGATCGGTACTCCGTACCGAGTCTACCTAGGGGTTAAATCAGAATTTGCCATACTGTTTTCTTGCGAAAACTTTGTTGTCTCAAAAAGTCATCGAGAAGGAGCAGGAAGTAAAGATTCCGAATTCTCTAGCAGCTAGAATTCGAAACATCGCACCTTATGGGCAGAAAAACTCGATGGACTCCTACATCTCTTACATGCTCGATGAATTCGTTTCTCAGCTCGAAAAAGTTGAGCCAACACCGAGGAAATACAATCCTTTCAGCGCTAAAGAGCTGGAAAATGTGAGAGAAGAAATAAAGTGCTATTCTCTCTATCCGTAAATTCTTTGAACTAAAGATCATTCTTCAAGTTGGACGCGTTTCCGTTCAGAACTGGTGAAACTCGTTCTCACGAATTCTTCTTCGTTTTGCATTTTGACTTTACAATCTGAAGCCACGAAAAAATCATGCAGATTCCTGACATAGATCAACACTCCGTAATGCAATAAACGGCACACCGGGATATTTCAAACCATTAGCTGCCACCCTAAACGAGCGTTTGTCTAGACTTGAGCCCAGATTCCGAAATCAAACCCAGATCTCGATCTATAGTGAACACTCTGGACGAAATGGCACTAATCGAGTGCATCGACGAAGGACTGGGGGTTTTGGGACGCGACGATCAGCGAAAGGTCTACTGGCGGATGCTCTTGATCAGCAAGATGAAGGAAAATGGCACGAGCGACAAGGGGATTTTGCGAGATCCCGAAGGCTTTCTCAAATCCATCGAAGACACCTTCGGCATCGGAGCCTGGGCAATCGAACGCTCAATCACTCAAGAGATCAAGAGGCGGTTTGAGCTCAACGCCGTTGAATCCGGAAGCCTAGTCGGTGTAATCAAATCGGCGATGCACAAAATCTCCCAATGGGAAAACACCGGATAGCATCTATCACAAATTGCAACTCCCAGAAAATTCTATAGAGGCTGTTCTTCTCCGAGACTCTGAGACCATTGCAAGAATCCTCGGTTCAAGAGCCTCACTACGATGTATTGGCAGCCGGAGTCGCAGGCGCTTCAGCTACGATGTTGACCCTGCTCACCGTACTCGGAGCGACAAACTCCTCGGTCGCGGGCAGCTCGTTCCTCAAGATACTCTTCGAAGGCCAGCTTCTCCTCCTTGAACTAGCATTGATTGCGGGGATCGCTGCGCTGATGCGAAGGACAGAGTCCCAGAAAAAAACACTCTCTCACATCTCAAGTTACCTGTTAATCGGCGGAACGCTGCTTCTGTGGCTCAGCGCGACCATCATCATTGAGACGACCTGAGTTCATCCGACGGAACCCACGACTCGAGCGAACCACGATCGCTCTCTTCTTCTCCTTCAACTTTGAAATCTGCGACGAAAACTCCAATCAGCCGGACCTTTCGCGGATTATCCTCGAACTCCCGAAATAGATTCTTCGCTTCCTGAATAATCACTTCCAATTTGTTAGTGAGGAACGATAGTGTGTTTTCACGCGTAAAAGTTTGAAAATGTGAAAACCTGACCTTGATTCCGACTACCCTGAATTCCACATTTGCTGATAGCACCCGGCCGTGGAGTCGCTGCGAAAGCTCTTCTAACTTCGATATAATCCTCGCCTTGTCCGAAACATCCCTCTCGAAAGTGTGTTCAGCGCTGAGTGACCTCATCGGTCGCTCCTTGACCTCGATCCTCTCCAGACCGTTTGCAACTCCCCAGAGCCACACTCCTGTCTTTCCAAAATACTTGACCAGTTCCTTCCCGGGAACTTTCTGCAGATCTCCTATCGTCTTGACTCCAATCGAACCGAGAAACTCTTCAGTCTTTTTTCCCACTCCACTGATAGCTGAAACTTTTAGCGGAGCAAGAAAGCCGCGTAGTTCCTCCGGCCGAACTACCGTCAAACCGTCCGGTTTTTGAAACTCGGACGCTATCTTCGCGCTGGACTTGTTTGGCGCGACGCCGATGGAGCAGGTCAGCCCCTCTTTGGCTTCAAGATCGGCCTTGATAGCAACCGCGAGCTCCCTTGCTCTTCCATACTCCCACCCGACCCTCTCACTTGTGTCGAGAAAAGCCTCGTCGATGCTCACCTGCTCAAACTTGTCCCCGTAAGACCGAAGCAGTTCCATTATCCTCTTTGATACCTTCGAGTAAAGTGGAAAGTTGGGCGGAATATAGACGGCATCCGGGGAAATTGCAAACGCTCTCGAAATCGGCATCCCCGATCGTATTCCCAACTTGCGTGCCTCGTACGAACATGAGAC
>DATNHH010000091.1:0-3875 GCA_035605055.1 Nitrososphaerales archaeon | reverse complement strand
CGAGCCCATTTCTCCGTTCGGCAATAAAACGGATGAACGGTACTCACGTCATGAGTACGAAGAGTGAAGTAGAAATTACGGATTCCGGGTTGAAGGCGATTTCGAAGGCTGTTGGCAATACTCGGGTAGCAAAAGCACGAAAGGATGGAGCTGTAGCAAAGGCCGCAAGGGAACAAGACTTGCAGCTTAGGCGCGAGCAAAATCTTTCTCAAAGCTTACTCTAACCTAGTTTGACAATTCCTCGTTACAATCGGAAAACCTATGTGGCTCGAGAGCACCAGTGGGCCATTCTAAAATTATGATGATTCGTATGGCGAACAAAGTGGTGAAGAATGATCATTTCAGTTCCCGCAAGGATAGTTCTTACGAGACGACCCATGGTAAGAAGGTCATTCTTGTCACCTATCCGGACGAATTTGTTCAAAACGAAGCAATAGAACTTACACAAGCCGCAGGCTACCAAATAGTTCATCTCTTGACGCAAAAGAGGTTGATCCACCAACAGTACGGAGTCGGAAATGGGAAAGCCGAAGAGTTGCGAGACATTGCCGAAAACGAAAAAACCGAAATGATCATCGTTGACGAGCGTCTGTCCTCCGGACAAGCTCACAATCTGGCGAAATTCTGTCATCAAGAAGTGATAGATCGCGAAAGGCTAATCCTTGACATATTCAATTCCAGAGCGACTACCACTGAAGCCAAACTTCAGGTAAAACTTGCAGAGTTGAAGTATGAAATTCCGAGGGCGAGGGAAGCCGTGAGAATTTCCTTGAAAGGAGAGCAGGCGGGATTCATGGGGATGGGGGAATACGCCGTTGATATCAAATTTAGAGCGCTCAAGAGACAGATGGTCTCAATCCAGAAGAAACTCGAAGATGCGCGAAGACAGCGTCAGCTCTTCAAGACTTCCAGGGAGAAACTTAATCTTCCATATGTTTCTCTTGCCGGATACACGAGTAGTGGAAAAACCACTCTCTTCAACAAGTTCGTCTCGGAGACAAAGGAAGAGTCTCCCAATCTATTCACAACTCTTACCACGACCACTCGAAGTTTTGAACCGCTATCGGGGAGAAGAGTACTTTTGTCTGATACCGTAGGGTTCATCAGCAGACTTCCAACCTACATGGTTGAGGCATTCAAATCGACGCTGGAGGAGCTAACATACGCAGATCTTATTTTACTTATGATTGATTCGAGTGAACAATTAAGCGATATTCAGATCAAATATCAAAGCTGCAGAGAGGTTCTAGATCAACTTCACATAAACCCGGTGAAAATCTTATGCGTCCTAAATAAGATCGATTTGGTTCCGAATGAGGAAATCCTCGAGAAGGTAGCAATATTTCGCGATCTTCCCACGATTTCTATATCTGCAAAAACTGGAGAAGGTACAAAAAAACTGCGGTTGAAAATCGTACAGAGAGTTTTTGAGGAAGAGGATCTCGTTAGCGAAGACTTGGACGAAAGAAAAATAGTCTCTAGTAGCCCGCTTCAAGCGATAGATCATTTGGATTCGAAACCCAATTGAACCAGCTTTTGGAGCTGGGGAAATTGATAATGAGTCCATTGCGCTAACAAAGGAGAGTTTCCTGCAATTGATTAGAGTCGTTTTCGAAATTATCGGCGCGCTTATTCTGATCGTCTTTGGCTTGCTCTTTCTCCTGTTTCTTCCTACTACCTTTTCTGAAATATCAACTGATGCAATCTTTATCGGCGCGGGAGTACTGTTCCTCCGAAAAGCACTCCTGGATCGAAGGAAGAAAAAAATACAGAATCTGATAGATCAGAGAAGGCAAAAGAGCCCAAAAACAAAGACCGACAAAAGGAAGGTCCGTTGAAAGTTTGAAAGGGTTATTTCGGCATAGATTAAAGAAAAGCTTAGAATAAGCTTGGTTCTTGCAGAGGAATTGACTCTTATTGCGACCTCTAGAATTAGGGGAAAAGAAGACACTTTACAGATTCTCCAAAACCATTCTTATTCTTGGGGGCGCTTCTCTGATATTTTATGGTGGATGGTACGTCGTTGGTGGACTGGTCCAAAGTCCTCACAGTTCTCAAATCTGGTTTGGCATTTTTCCTGCTTATGTAGGTTCCATGATGATTCTAATTTCTCTTGCGATGCGGATTGAATGGTTTACCGATGCAAGAAGATTCTGGTGACCTAACTGACAAAACGGAGATTTGGTATTTCGATTGAACCAACGTGGCCGATCAGATACTCTCGAGAACTCGCCATTCTGGCGGAACGAAGTGGATTTTCAAATGTCTGGGTTCCAGACGGTGGACCATCTCCTCCTTACAGTGATTCGATAGTTACTCTTGCGGCCATCGCGGCTGGTACATCAAGAATAAAATTTGGCAGCGCTATCCTAAATTTTTACACGCGAAATCCAGCCTGGATAGCGTCAAGCTTTCTCGCCTTGTCCGACTTGGGTTCCAAGGGAAACAGATCGCTATCCCAAAGAGCAGTTCTTGGACTCGGAGTTGGGGCAGACTATAATGTAGCTAAATTTGGAATAAGAAATAGAAGGGGAGTCATTATCGAGCTTCGCGAGGCGATCGAATCCATAGCCGAGCTCTTTGATGGAAAAGAGGTTACTGCCAGAACCGACTCTTATGCTATCGAGGTCGTTTCTCTCTCGAAGTCTCAGAAAAAAATCCCAATTTATGTTGGATCGAGCTCGCCAAAAGGCCTTGAGTTGGGTGGGGAAATTTCAGACGGAGTTATTTTGACAGACAGAATTCCCGCCGATATCGAAGGAAGCGTAAACCATATCATTTTGGGTTTGGGCTATTCATCGCGAAGTAGGAAAGAAATCGAAATCGTAAATTCAGTGGTTACTTCCGTAGATGATGATCGCGAACGAGCAAGACGTTCAGTCAAACCTACCTGTGCCTATTTGGTAGCGTGGATGAGCGACGAGAAAGCTGAAGTCCACCAGATTGATCTCAGGAAAAAGAAACAAATTACTGAATTTATTAAGAGTGGCGATGAGGGAGCGGCCTCAAAGTTAGTCGACAATAGGATGGTCAATTTGTTGACAGCCTCGGGAAACGCTCATGATTGTCTCGAAAAATGTCGAGAGTATCTTGAACATGACGTTGATCAGCTGGCCTTTTGTGAACCATTTGGGCCAAAACCAAGAGAAAGCCTGACGATGATAGCCAAGAAAATAATTCCTAGATTGTAAGAGTTAGGACGCCAGCAAGTTAAAATATGCTAATTAGACATTATGTGTGCATATCAAGGATAGCCAAAGAGTGATCTAGTGATGTCCTCCCAATATCTGCTGCCCTCGTCGGGCCTGTCGAACGGTTTAGCGTAAGTATTCTGTCTTCTCGCCTTTCAAATACGAAAATTTCACGTGTTGCTCCAAACGGGCGAATATCGTCAACGGGTTTCATTCTATCCGAGGAGTTATTTCCAATTTGAGCATAGTAATGAAACCTTCGGCAACTAGGGATGAGATTGACGATGTTATTCATAAGATCAAGTCAGTCGGGCTCAGAGCCGACGTCTCTTCTGGGGAATATCAAACTGTTATCGGTATTGTGGGTGACGAAAAGAAGATTGATTTTGACCAAATTAAGTCGATGGATGGAGTCTTTGATGCGATCAGGATTCAAGTCCCCTACAGGCTAATAAGCAGAAGCTACATCCCCTCAGATGTCACTGTTAAGGTTGGGGATATTGCTATTGGAGGCGAGAATCCACCGGTATACATGGCGGGTCCTTGCTCAATCGAAAGCTACGAGCAACTTTACAGAATCGCTAGAGAAGTGAAAGACGCGGGCGCACACATTCTTAGGGGTGGTGCGTTTAAGCCTAGAACGTCGGTTCATTCATTTCAGGGTCTGGGGGTGGAAGGTCTAGA
>DATNHH010000090.1:0-3762 GCA_035605055.1 Nitrososphaerales archaeon | reverse complement strand
GTTCCTATTTGCCGCAGACCAAAGCGCTCATCAGCATTGAGAACGTCGTAGCATCTGCAAGCGTAAACCAGACGATTGACCTCAACGAGATTACTCGTTTGTTCGCCGATGTCGAGTACCACCGCGAACAGTTCCCAGGATTGGTCTTCAGAATAAGGGTTCCCAGGACCGCCACGCTGATTTTCAGCTCTGGAAAGATGGTCTGCACGGGCTCAAAGTCCTCAGAACAGGCGGCAAAAGCTGTCAAGATCGTAGTTCAAAAATTACGGAAGGGTGGGATCGATATCAGAAATGAAGCAGTGGTTGTCATCCAAAATATCGTCGCGTCAGCGTCGCTGGGGGGCAGGATTCACATCGAAGATGCTGCTCGCCAGCTCACGAAATCGATGTACGAGCCGGAGCAGTTTCCCGGCCTGATACACAGAATGGCAGACCCAAAAACGGTCATCCTGCTCTTCGCTTCGGGAAAGCTTGTTTGCACTGGTGCAAAGACGGAGGCAGACGTGTACAGAGCCGTAAACAATCTTCACTCCACTCTTGAACAGAAGGGTCTGATGACTTATGCCTAACTTGTCAGCGCCTAAACTGAACAAATCGAAAAAAGGTTCTGCGGAATCCGTGAAACATAGTAGATACCTCAACCATCTTCTATTCGCGATGGGAGCTTGAATGACGTTATCGTCCAAAACCACTACCAAAATAGGCCAGAGTCTAATTACCAAGAGCAACGATTGGGAGCGAAATAGAGGCCATAATCTGCTGAACGGCGCAAACAGTGGATTATGTATGGCGTTTACAACAACATAGTTAAACTCACGGAGAAAGTCATGGCAAGAATCGACAAACTCAAAGGATAGTTAGGTGAGGGAAGATCAGACATGATCCGGGCAATCGTCATCGCATTCCCAAGCGAGAAAGGGTATCTAAGGTGGGATGAATCTGAGCGTTAAAAAAGAGCGAAAGAAACAAAACAGTGCGACTGACAAGTTGAGGGAAGAGGTCGAAATGCTCGACATCATGCTCTCATCATTGGTTGATGTTCTCGAAGAGAACCGAATCGTTGGCCATAAGGAGTGGGAGAACAGAATAAAGGAAAGGCTGAGTTCGAAGTAAAGGGCACACTCAGAGAGATGTTCACGGAAAAGTGATCGAGGGGATTAGGGCGGCAAAGGAGATAAATGGATGGAAACAAAGACTGAGCGTAAGAACTAAAGAATGTCATGAAAAGTAGACGGTGATAATCAAGACGCTTACTTCACATCCCTCCTCTACTGGGCTACGCCTAATGTGTTTCCGACTCCGACTATGAGCACGGTATCTCCTTCCTTTGTCTTTTCTTCTATTACCCTTTGAACGACCGCGACTGCTTTCTCTGAAGCCTCCGCGATTTCCTTGTTCATTACCGAAATAGCGTCGATAAGCGATTGCTTTACGACAACCGCATACATCGGAATGTCCGCGCCGACAGCCGCCTTTTCAATCCTGAACTTTTCAACGCCGATTCCACCAATTGCTGCGCCGATGCCTTCGGCGATTTCTCCCGTATGTTCACCTTCGAGTTTTAGTGCAGCGTCTATCATTATCAGGGAGTCGACCTTGTTGCTGGGATCGCTCATTAGTTTCTCTACACCTATGTGGGGTCGACCGACAATGCCCATGGGTCCTTCAGCTTTCATAACGAGCAAATTGCGCCCCTTGTACTCGGTCTTTGAATATACGGTTTCGCGCTCGATTCCGATTTTCTCCTTACCATACATGAATTTGCCCGCAACCATAGCTCCGACTCCGTCGCCGATTGGCTGGGCTTGCTTGAACGCGTCAATCGCCCCAAACAGAGCATCTGCTTCCTGAAGCAAGATTGGCATTATCATCTGAAGTTGGACGAGGATGAAGTAACTCTTTGTTTTCTGACCCTGGATGTAAAAGTGGCGCACGATCTTAAAAATCTGGTTCAGGCTTGTTGCGACTTCTAGAATATTCTGGGCCACGCTGACTTGGATTCGATCTGCCTGCGGGGCCATACGTCTGATTTCGTCACGCATCCTGTCATCCTGCAAAGTGACGACATGCCCCACCTTTCCAACGAGCCCGTTCGGGTCCATACTAACTGGCATTATCGTGAAATATTCGAGAGTTTGTTCTATTCTCGGCTGCACTTCTTTGGGGACCTTGCAGTCGACTATCAGATAATCCAGCGCTTCCTTCTTGCTCTTTTCCCTTAGTACACGTATCTTTTCCACGCCTGTCTTGACTTCCCGAAGAGCCGCGAAAGCCTGCATCCTCGGCCCCCAGAATAAGAAAAGGAACGTGGAACCCACGAATAGAAAGACGTAGACCAGTGTGGTGAGAAGGCTCGTGTTGCCGCCGAGAAGACTGGACGCGCTACGTCACCTGTAGTACGAAACTGCGAGCCTCTCCACAGGCTTACCTTCTCTCGAACTCTTGACTTTGTGTATTGCATCCTCGAAGTGCTTCATAGCCATGGTTGCTTCAGCAGCGTGCTGCTTCGCATCCTCTGGTTTCGGATAGGCAGCGAGGTACTCCTGGAGCACGAGTGACACCGCGGTATTGACTACTGCAGTAACGTCTGCGCCGCTGAATCCATCCGTCATTTCAGCAACTCTATCCAAATCAAGATATGCGCCAATCCGCTTCCCTTTTGTCTGAATCCCAAGAATCTGTCTTCTGGCATTCTTGTCGGGCTGCGGGATGTAGAGCAATTTGTCAAATCGCCCCGCTCTCAAGAGCGCAGGGTCCACCATGTCCATTCTGTTAGTAGCGGCGAGAACCACGACGCCCGCTAATGATTGTATTCCGTCAAGTTCTGTAAGCAGCTGGCTCACGACCCTTTCAGTGACCATGCTGTCTCCGCCCAAACCTCTGAGCGGAGCTAGTGAATCGATTTCATCGAAGAAAATGATGCAGGGAGATGCTTGCCTCGCGCGCCTAAAGACTTCTCTTACTCCCCGCTCCGATTCGCCCACCCATTTGGAAAGCAGTTCTGGTCCCCGTACGCTGATGAAATTGGCTTCACTCTCTGTAGCTACTGATTTTGCAAGCAGAGTTTTCCCTGTACCGGAGGGACCAAACAAAAGAATCCCTTTGGGCATGGTGTATCCAATCGTGCTGTAAAGGTCAGGATACTTTAGAGGCCATTCAACCGCCTCCTGTAACTCCTTCTTGATTGTGTCCAGCCCGCCAATGTCTGACCATCGTACATCAGGAGTTTCGATGTACACCTCCCTCATGGCAGAAGGTGTGATATCTTTGAGAGCGTTCTGAAAGTCGTCGTTGGTCACCTGGAGTTTGTTCAGAAATTCTGGCGTCAGTTTGTCTTCCTCAAGCTTGAGCTCCGGAAGCACGCGCCTCAACGTTTTCATTGCCGCCTCTTTGCAAAGACCCTCCAGGTCGGCTCCAACGAAGCCGTGTGAAACAGATGAAAGCTTTTCAAGATCAACATCTTCTGTCAGCGGCATGTGTCTGGTATGAATCTGGAGGATCTCGAATCTCCCCTTCTTGCTTGGCACTCTGATCTCGATTTCCCTGTCGAATCTCCCGGGTCTTCTGAGCGCGGGGTCTATCGCGTTGGGGCGATTAGTTGCCGCGATGACAATCACTTTTCCTCGAGCTTCCAAGCCATCCATGACCGAGAGCAACTGGGAAACTACCCTCCTCTCGACCTCCCCCGTTACTTCTTCCCTCTTCGGAGCAATGCTGTCGATTTCGTCTATGAAAACAATTGTCGGGGACTTTTCTCTTGCC
>DATNHH010000089.1:0-3238 GCA_035605055.1 Nitrososphaerales archaeon | reverse complement strand
CTCCCAAAATCGAGGATCCGGTTCAAAAGAGATTTTGTAAATGCCGGCGAGGGAGTGCTCGACCTGAAATCGGTCGTGGCCAAACTAGAGGAAATCAACTACAAGGGACAGCTGATGCTCGAAATCGAAGCGCTGGAAGGGCAGCTCCCGGATAGCGTGGTCAAGAAGGGATTCGAATACATCAATACCCTTCTGTGAAATAGTACCTTTGCCTTGTGCGAAAAGGCAAAACTAGCCCATGGAAAACTAGAAAGAGCGCCGAATGGCGTACTGAGGCGATCATGTTCTCGAATTATTTCAGCGTGGCTGTTATGGTCTCAGACGGGAAAAAATCGGCCGAGTGGTACAAAAAGAAGCTGGGCTTTGAAGTCTCGACGGAGGATAATCATTGGGTTACGGCCGGGGAGAAGGGGGCGACGTGGAAACTGCACCTATGCGAGTCTGAAAACCTAGAACCCGGGAATACGGGCATTTGCTTCTACACCGATGACATTGAACAAAAAGTAAAAGATCTCAAGAAGAAGGGAGTAAAGTTTTCACTCGACTATACGAAGTCAGAGGGCGGCGGTGAGATCGCAATGTTTGACGATCCTGATGGAAACGTCTTCTGGATCAGCAAGGGAACTCCTTAGTCAGGCACTCGCCTACCTCCCCAAACGTACCGTCAAAGATCCTTTGGATTCAGGGTTTAGAGTGTTCAAAAATGCTAGAGTAAGTATCCCTCAAAATCCGCGGACTACATTTAAATCGGCTGGACTATTTGCGGACTGTTAGAACCTGACATGTTAGTCTCGAAGGAATCGCTCGCTCTATACGGCGGCAAGCCAGTAAGGAAAGAACCTCTCCCGGTCATGCATCCGGGTGCCACATACTTTGACCAAGCTGAAGTGGACGCGGTCATGGAAGTTCTGAAGGCACAATCGCCTTACAGATTTTACGGCCCAAAGTTTCTGAACATTACGGGCAAGTTCGAAAAAGAGTTCAAGGATTATGTCGGGACAGAATTTGCTCTTGCGGTTACTTCCGGGACTGCGGCCCTGCACACTACTCTTATCGGGCTGGGGGTCAAGGAGGGAGACGAAGTAATTCTTCCCGCGTACGCGTGGGTTTCTTGTCCCAGTGCAATAGTCGCTGCGCGAGGTACACCAGTGCTCGCAAATGTTGACAACTCTCTCACCCTCAATCCGAAGGACGTGGAGAAGAAGATCACCAAAAATACCAAAGTGATAATGGCGGTCCACATCAGGGGAGTTCCGAGCGATCTGGATCCTCTCTCGAAGATAGCCAAAAAACACGGGATAGCGCTCCTAGAAGATGTAGCACAGTGTGGTGGTGGAAGTTATCATGGCAAAAAACTCGGCTCAATCGGAGACGTCGGGTCCTTCAGTTTCCAGCTGAACAAAATGATCTCGGCGGGAGAAGGCGGTGCAGCAGTTACGGATGACCGAACGATATTTGAAAGAATGCTAATGTTCCACGACGTGGGAACTCCGTTTAGGTCAGGCGAGGTTGATGAGCCAAAACTTTCAGTAAAGCCGTTTCCAGGAGTTAACTACCGCATAAACGAAATTTCTTCAGCAATCCTCAGGGCACAGCTGAAAAAAGAGGACAAGATTATCGCGAAGGTCAGAGCAAACAAGGCAAAGATCAAGAAGGGAATCTCAGGAATCAGCGGAATTGAATTCAGGAGACTTCCAGATCCTCAGGGGGAAATTGGAGTTGCCTTAGTATTCTTCGTTGACAAGCCCGAGAAGGCGAGAATTTTCCGTGATGCAATTCTAGCAGAAGGTATCAAGAGGCTCAGCGGCATGTATCCGGGAGTTATGTACGACCCGAAGCGGTTCGATGGACATATCTTCACGGCGTGGGGACATTTAATTCCGGGAGTTGACAAGCTAGCGAAGACCGATCTTGCACCCAGTCTAGATCTCCTCGGGAGAGCCGTGCACATCGACGTGAGTCCGATGGACACCGAGGAAGGAATCAGCGACATCATCGAAGCAGTAAACAAGATCGCGAGCGTAGTTCTCTAAAAATGCACGCGAAAACAAAAGCGCTGCAAAATGCCCCGTTCAAGATGTTCGATCTTGATGGGTTTACACTCCACTGCCTGAAGACGGCTGGAAAGTTTACTCTGGACCTCCCAGGTGTCAGCAACAAGGAACGCCTAATATTCAGTCTCAAAGGGAAATTTTCAGTTAATGGTACGAGACTCGCTGAGAAAGACATGATGTACCTGCCGCTGGGAGAGAATGCGAGAATCGAGTCTGGAGAAGAAGCTGTTATTTTCGTAGCTGAAACAATCGGATCAAAGAAATTCTCCCCTTACGTGAAAAAATACGTGGATGCCGAAAAAATGAAAATCGGTCAGCCGACGTTCCGCAGGACCGTCGTGCAATCTATCACGGAAAGAGATCAGGCAAATCGGTTCATCGCGGGCTACGTCGAAGATTCGATCGGAGAATGGAGTAGCTATCCGCCGCACAAACACGACGATAAGCCGGAGGCGTACATTTTCTTCGGACTGAATCCTGGCTTTGGAGTCCAGCTAATACTTGACGGCGATGACGAAAGAGCCTACGTCGTTCACGACTATGATGCTGTCTTGATTCCGAAGGGTTACCACCCGCATGTGAATACTTCATTACGAGGTGGCAGTTACGCATGGGTTATCTCGGCGCCACCGGATTCGAGAAATCTGGCCGTGGAAATACATCCTGCGTTTAAAGAAGTTAATCTCGGCAAATCACACTTGTCAATAAAGTAAGACAATACAATATAGAGAGTATCGTGGAGCTCCGAAGCTCCGAAGGAAAAATGCAAACCCTCGATCAAAAGCTAATAAGTTATTGACGCTTTATTGGATGACCGATATCTGCTCTTGTTTGCTAGAGACGATTCTCGTCCCGAGTCAACGCCCGGCGTATCGACTCGGGAGTTTGGGAAGAACAATTCTGCGCCCAGTTCAATTAGTTCTCCTGAACTTGGTGTGACAAAAAGACAGGTCGCTTCAAGACGCACGTCGATATTCATCGTCATTGGATTGATGATGGGACTGTTGCTCGGAGCGATGGATCAGACCATAGTTGCGACTGCCGGTCCCACGATAATTGGCGATCTGGGCGGTTTGAGTCTGTATGCCTGGGTGTTCAGCGCGTACATACTGACACAGACCGTCGCAATGCCCGTTTTTGGAAAGCTATCTGATCTATACGGCCGCAAGAAATTCTTTCTTCTT
>DATNHH010000088.1:0-11671 GCA_035605055.1 Nitrososphaerales archaeon | reverse complement strand
AACAATATGGGTTATCTCAGCAATCTCTCTCAAGGCGTTTCCCTCCACTAATCGCTCGGGACAATATGCGAGGTAAAAATCATGGCCGGCCTCAAGTCCACTCTCCTTTTCCAGGATGGGTTTTAGCTTGTTTCGCATCGTACCAGGAGGGATCGTGCTGCGAAAGATTACAAGCTGCCCTCTTCTCATCAGGTTACCTATTGATCTGGCGCAATCTTCTAAGTTAGAAAGGATAGGCTCTCCGCTCTGCTTTACTGGTGTTCCAACAGTCACTATGATCGTGTTGCACTCAGTTATCTTCGCGCCGAACATAGAAAATTCTAAATTTGATTTTACTTCTTTCGAGCGAAGGAGTTCGGCGAGCCCCTCTTCGTAAAATCCCGGGACTCCATCCTGAAGTGGTCTAAGCACCGATTGATCGATATCTACACCGAGCACGGATCGACCCTCCTCCGCAATTTTCACAGCAAGAGGGAGACCAACGTGGCCTAGCCCGATTACGCAAGTCCGATCGACCACAGTACCTGCCTCTGAGGCAAAAACGCTGCCAGTGCTTATTTGAAGTTACGGTCGCTAGAAAGCGCTCAGAAAAGTGTCCCTGCTATCATCTCATAACTCAAATGTATCGCGCCCGCAGCCACTTCAAAATCGGAAGTGGCGACAGCGCATTTGAGACCACTTGCGACCGACACTGCGGCCTGCTTCAGCTGGGTCGTCCACGGGACATACTTGCGCATCATCTTCGTACTTGTTCGAGTGTGGTCGAAGAGATTGTACGTGAAATTGTGGTAGGATCTCACTGGCACTCGATACATTTTTCCGCCCTTGCTCTGGACGTGCTTGGAAAGCGCCCAATCCTCTGCGTAGCTCATCGACGGAGGCGCTAGGAAATCCGAGACATAGTCAGTCTTGATTATCGTGGAGCAAAGGAAGCCCCGCTCGCCCTTCGCAATGTAGTAGGGCGTGACAGTCCCAAGTCTATATTCGCACCACTTCGCATACCACTCGGGTTTCGAAGGATTGGCATATCCTTCAAGCCAAGCGAGCTTTTCGTCCCAGAATTTCATTATATTCTCGTACCAGCCCTTCGGCAAGAAAACGTCGTCGTCCAAGAAAATGAAATTGTTAGTCCCGACCCTCTTGATAAGATTCTCCCTTTTCTTAGCGAGCAACGTTTCGCTCGAATCGATAAATATTTGATCATAAGGGACGCCCGAATCAATGAGCATTGCCTCTAAGTTGGGCATCTTTTCTATCCGCGTTGCGATGCAAACATCAAGCTTCATTCGTTCATCACCAAAGATTCTGTTAAGTCTGGCAAAATAGAATTTACAAGACTTTGCAAGTCCTCTAGACTCGGGAAATACGATTTGAGATTCATTCACTGATCAGTTTCCCAATTCGGTAAGAGTTGTTCTCGATTGCTCTAAAGAGAGCCAACTTGGGAATTAAACGATTCTATTCCCTCAACTAGAGAGATTTCTATTTCGAGGGGAACTTTCGTTTACAAAGCAAGTGGTTCCGGGGGAGAGACTTCCCAATTTCAAGTTTCCTTCGTCAGGATACCCTTCGAAGATTGAGTGCGAGCCTACAATCACGGAAGACATATTTGGTAGGAATAATAACTCTGAAGAATGGGAGCTCCCGTCAATAATCGATTCTTCAAGAAAAAAAGGAATCTTTTCTTCGGACGATCTTAAAAAAGTCAATGTGGAAACTCTTCAAATAAACTACCCAAACCTTGATCTCCCAAATGAAGATCTGTTGCTTCGTGAGTAGAGGCTTCGTACTGTTGTCGATCATGATATTGTTTACTGGGATCAGATGATTCAAATTGTTTAGAATTTTTCAGATTGAGAATTGAGATTTGACAACGCACACATTAACTTTTGTCATGTGGCTATGATCTAACTGACTTCGAGTTTCAGACCGATTCTATTAGCTTGCGAGTTTATTCTCAATCTGCAGCAAAATCCGAAACACCTTGCTAAAAATACCCATCCCCCTTGTTGCCGCGCTCAGTCTAACAATATCGTCCTTCCTGACCACTGAAATTAGAGGAGCAAGTAAAAGATACAGACCAAAGAATACCACAAATTGGATTAATAGAATTATCAAATTGGGTATTAGTGAACTGGACGAATTCAAAAAGCTCGAAGCATAGGCGATCCCAGCACATACTGTTGAAGTGATAAAAGCGAGCAAACTCGATCGATAGTCAATTTGCGTGTTGAGATACCTCTTTGCGAGATATAGCGCTACAACTCCTGAAGCAAGGTTTGATCCGAGCAATGCAAATGTCACTCCATAGGCCCCGTAATACATTCCTAGGATTGGTGCTAGGACTAGAGCTGCTAAACCATCCGCGACCAGTGCATACATTGTGAACCGCGTCTTACCAATGCCGTTGAAGTACGGAACGAAAACGGACTGTCCAATTATCATAGGAATGTTCGAAAAAGAAATTAGGGCAAGCAGAGGGGCTGCCGAGAGGTATTCAGTTCCAAACACGATCCGGATGATGGGCTCCGACGCTGCGATAAGAAAGAAAATAAAGGGCGTTGCTGCATAGGCAACATACTTCACGGCATAAACATATGCAAGCCCTGTATCTTTATTCTGCCCGTGAAGGCTTGAAAAACCAGCAAATAAAGAAAGAGAGAGAGAAGTTGAGAGTATAGAGATTATAGCGGTGACTCCTGTAGCGGCTTGAAAGTATCCAACGGTAGCATTTGAAGCAAACACACCCAGTACGATAGTTACAAAGTTTTGACTCGCAAAATTTGAAAAGTACTGCCCTATCTCTGAAGGTAAGCCATACCTGATTAAGCCCTTCACATCGGACAGAAAACTTCTGTAACCATTTCCTCGATTTGCACCGCTAAGCTTGATAAAGTACAGCCCTATTATTGAATAACAAGCTGCTGCCAAGAGACTTGATACCTGAGCCGAAACCGCTCCGAAGATTCCGAATCCCAAAAGAATTAGGGCAGGAGCCAAGCCGACTTTGACCACGCCTTGAATTATGTATGTTGCTCCGGCTTGTTTCGGCCGAGACCAGCCAACTAGAGATGCAATTCCACACTGAAATCCTATCTGTCCGATCACTGCTAGCGAAGAGAGACGAATGTCTGGTTCCAGCAAGGATCTGTGAAAGATTGTGTTAGCAATGAATGGTGCGGAGAGATAACAAGCTGCAGTAAGCCCTGCACCCAAGAGCAATAGGAACCTTATGCCGTTGTTAGTTTTTCTTTTTGCCTCCTCTACTTCGCCCCGAGAGAGGTGGTACGCTGCGAACCTAGTTATCGCAGTGTTGACGCCAAGACCTGAAAAGAGAATGAAAATTGTTGCGGGAGAGATTGAAAGGGTGTACTCCCCGTATAGATCATGGCCCAGAAGACGAGCAACGAGGAGAACGTTTACCAGTAGAAGAAGGTTGGAAACGAATGATCCAGCAAGAAGAATTACACTTGATTTGACTGATTGCCTAGCGACTTCGGAACCAGCGGAGCCAGAAACGCCTCATTCCCTCCAACTTCGAACTGTGGTCAGCTGCTTTAATGGCGAGTATATTGGTTTATTCGAACCTGCTTCAGTACTAGCATGTCAAGTAAAAAAAGAGGGAGAACTATATGATTGGCGGACGTCAAATTTCCCGTTTCTCTGAACCCGTCAGAGCAAGTCCTCCCCAGTACCTGTAGAACTCTGACTTTTGAAGTACTTTTGGAACGCCATCCACAGGTTGATGTATTGCCTCTCTCACGGACATCCAGATGACATTGACCCCGCTGAAAAGACTGGCTACCATTGTGCCTTGCACCCTTGGGTTACACTCTAGTACCTTTGACACGCCTTGATGGTCTAGCTTGAACTGGAAGCCGAAAGCGTAACTGAGACCAAGTGCTTTTGCCGCCTTTAGCGTGTTTTCTATTATGTCTTTTCTGTATTCTAGAGAAGTCCTGAAACTGATCCCGTTGACTATTTCCTTCCTCAACCTAGGAATTGCTACGGCTACTTTCTTGCCGACGAACGAGTCGACCGAATACTCACTTCCGGGGAGATATTCCGAGACTAATAGCTCGGGAAATTCGACCTGATCGTCCCTCGCTAGGATCTCAATCAAATCATCGAGAGTGATGTCGGTCGCATTCGGTTTTTCAGTTAGAAATCTTCTAGCGGTCCAAGACGTACCCTCGCGCAAGACTCGAAACCCACGACTCCCGAAGCTGACAGGCGGTTTTACGACCACCGGTTTGGAAGGATATCCTAATTCTCTAACGGCTTGGATCAGGCCTTCACTGGATCTGATTAGATGAGATTCGGGAATGGGAATGTCTAACCCCTGGCAAACTTTCAAAAGCTCGTGTTTGTTGTTTGCGCGTTCAATGGCAGATGCACCTGCGACGACAACTTCGGCATCGATCTCCTCACAAGTTTTGGAGAGCTTGGCAGTCTCGCGAGTTGTCTGGGGAATCACAACGTCGATGTCGTCGTTTAGGCAGATCTCGTTAATTCTGTTAACATAATCATCATCTTCGGGCGCAGGGACGACACGAAACTTGTCAACCCAATACTTCCCAATTACATCGTTCTTCAGATCTACGCCTGTTACTTTGATCTTCACGCCATCTGCGTTTTGTCTTAGAGCATAGAGTGTGCCTCTCGTTCCGGGCGCGCCGACTCCGGTCAGGAGAACATTCAGGACGCTTGGAAGGGAGATTTGAGTCTCACCACTTCGTCCTTATTGTATCAAAAGCTTCGGCGTATTTTGCCTTGACCTGGATACCACGCACTTTAGCGAGACCCTTGATGTAGTCCAGTGTGAAATATGGTCTCTTCGCGACAAACTGAGTTCTGTAGGCTTGCAAGGCCTTCCACTTTTTCATGATGTGCCTCTCCTCAAGAGTGACAAAGCCTCTCGTTGGGAAGGTTATAGTATTCCACGGAAGCTCATATCCCCAGAGAGTAATTTCCTTGAAAGCTCGCAGGCCTTCATGAAAAAGGGTCTGGTGGTCCTGGTGGAGGTCTTCTCCAGATGGGAGAAAGACCATGTCTGGTTTGACTGTTTTTCGAAGCGATATCATCTCATCGAGTACCTCTTGCCGATGGTAGGACAGAGTCCTGACCTCATAATTGAAGACAATGAGATTCTCTTCTTTGATACCCAGCGTTGACATTGCGCGATAGAATTCGTCCCTGATTGCTGTTTTCGGAAAACCCTTTGGGACTGATTTTTCCGCAGTTGAAAAGACTGCTACGTAAATCTCAGAATCATCTTCCAAGAATCTGGCAATTGTGCCGCCGCATCCGAGCTCCACGTCGTCTGTGTGAGGAGCGAGCATAAGGAAGCGCTTGTAGTTTATCAAATGAGCTTGGTCAACCTCGACGTACAAAAGTACCTTACAAAGGTTTTGAGTCCTTTATCTTCGATCAACATCCCGGTCAGAGCTTCGGGGTTCAGTTTTGCCGATATGAACCCGGCGAGCATTGTGATCGCGGCCTGTCTTGACCGGGTTCCTCTGGCCGAGTAGAGGAAATTGATCAGAAACCTCAAAAGTACAAAATAGGTGGGAAAACCGAGACTGTACATCGCCCTGCCCCAACCCAGGAGGTTCTTTGGATGAAATGGGCGCAAGTGCTCGTATCTTAGATCGGGGAAGAGTCTTATGCTGAAGCCGAGTTGCATTGCCTTGTAAAGTAACCACGTTTCCCATCCGTACGCAACTGGATACCTTCCTCCAATTCTTGAGAGATAGGACATCTTGACGAACCTTCCGCCGCCATGCGGCATTTGAGCCCCTTTTCTTCCACTCGATGATAGCCAGTCGCCTGAAGCGACGACAAGCTTCGGATCTTCGTCCATTCTATCCATCATTTTCTCGGAGTAATTCACTGAGAGTCTATTGTCGTCCCCCGAGACCATCATGTAGCGAGTTTTTGGCATTTCATTATTCTTAGAAAAATCTAATCCAAGATTCAAGAGCCTCGGAACCCTTCGAATATCTCTCGTTTTAGATCCGGTATTCAAAGTGTGAATATTGGGAAATACTTTCGATTTTGCAACTAAGATTTTTTCAGTGCCGTCAGTTGAGCCGTCGTTGATAACCACCATGTATCGGGGTGTTGCAGTTTGAGAGATTATCGAGTCGATTGTGGTCTCGATGGTTTCTGCTCCATCTCTGGTTACGATGCAGCACCAGTAATCTGAAATCACATGGATTCACGCATTCAAAAAAGAGAAAGGAATTGCTGTTAAACCACTACCCGATCTGGTTGGTTAATGTTCTTTTCCGAGAAATTGGGCAAAATTAGGCGGTTGTCCCCTCAATGCTTGAACTCTTTCCCGGTTCTTCAGCTTTCCAGGGCTGATGAGATTGATTGAGCACTCCAATTAACCATGCTGCAGAGGAAAAAAATCTCACTTATCGATGAATCGAAGCTCTTCTAAAAAATGTTGGAGAAAGTCGATTGTTTGGCTTGATGGGTGTTAGAGTGACTAGCTATTTGATCTATCGGAATTGTTTATTGCACTGAATTCAAGGCGGAGTGTCAGGAAGAGTCATGTCAGAAACTCCAGTTGATCAATCTGGGCCCAGGCCTCAGCAGAAGAAGAGAGAAGGGGACTATCCCGTATCGGAATCTTACAAAGTACTTGACGGATTCGATATCTATCGTAGCGAGAAGCTCATCGTGGCCCTAGTCGTTGTAGAAAGTGACTTCGGGCGTGACATCAGATTGTACAGATGGCAGAAAAGAAATGATGCTTGGAAGGTCGATCTGTGTAGAATGAGCGTCGCTCTTTGGAAGTGGGATATCATTGCTCCAAAGACAAAAGAATTGATAGAAAAGTATAGAATCGGTAAGCGAGGCCGGCGGCAAGCAACAGAATAAAATTGGTCAAAGTAAATCTGAAAAATAAAACAAGAGAGAAGTTTCTTGTCCAAGGCCTGCCCAAGCTTCTGAGGCTCGCTGTTATCTTAGATGGAAAGCCGCACGTCTCTTCGGTCTGGTATCAGTGGTCAAGAAATCATTTCTGGGTTTCGACATCAGAGGACAGATTGAAAGTTAGAGCAATCAAGAAAAACCCGAAAGTAGCATTCGTAGTCGACTCCGACACGATGCCTTACGAAGGTGTTATAGTTGAGGGGGAAGCGGTTCTCACAAAGAAAAATGTCAAGGGGATAACACTGGCGATTGTCAGAAAATACATCGAAAAGAAAAGAGTTCAAGAACAGTATGATTCATTGATGCGAGCCCCTCGAATACTCATCAAGATAAAGCCAGCCAAGTCGATTGACATCATGTCATACCGAGAACACTGACACGCGTGTGATTAGTATTGATTCCGAGAGGGGTGTCGATCAGATTCTCCAGACGTAGACACTTTCCGTTCATAGCAATCCACGAGTCAGAATTCTGGCCTCATGAGTTTGTGAGGCTCTTATGGATTTCAAGAACTTGGAAGTTGCTTGAGGATAGCGACGAACTAAGCGTGCTAAGGATAGATGGTTCGACGATTAAGTTACTATCGGGATACCGACAAATGTTTTTTTCAGAGTTCGGGAAATGGAAAAAATGGTATCTACCTTCTGACGATGGAAAAAGTATCAAAGGTCAAATTGTTCTTGATGTAGGGGCTGGTTGTGGCGAGAGTGCTTATTTTTTCCTCAAGAATGGCGCCAGCAAAGTTATCTGTATTGAGCCCGATAAGAAAGCCTTCGAAGTTCTGCGCGAAAATTCCAAAGTCAATGGTTGGAACGTAGAGCTCCTAAACGAATACTTCAGTCTTGCAATGATTTCTTACAGTTACGATTTTCTCAAAATGGACTGCGAGGGTTGTGAGGATCAGCTTTTGAATTTGACCATCATAGAAAAGCCTTCAGTCATCGAAGTGCATAACAAGAAACTGTCCGAAGAGTTACGAAAGAAATTTCAGTTGAAATCAATATATGAAAAAGGAGAGATTAGTATCATTAGAAATTTCTGATCCTATGACGTTATTGTCTTTCACCATCCTACAGCAGCTTTTTTGCATCAAGGATAATGTAATCCAATTAGGTAATCTCGGCTCCAAATATTAAGAACCTGATAATGAAACACGCGTTTGAACGCTTCTGTAGGATTGGGAAGGACTGGGCTTCTATTTTCAAACCAAACCATTACTAGAAGCCTAAGCAAAGCTTTCGTTAGTGAACTACAAATATGAGGTAGAACTTTATCAAGATATGCGGAGAGTTTCAAGTCTATCGAGAATGCCGTCGAATAGAAATAGGAAGAAATCAAGCAAAGCACGAAAGAACTGGGACAGCGTGAGGCCTCACTCCTCGCCCATCTTTCAGACTTCAGTTTACGATTATCCAGATTTAGAATCACTCGATGATTTTTACGAAGGCCGGATTCCTGGTGGGTTCCTTTACTCGAGAAACGGTCTTCCAAACTCCAAGGAGCTCGGGAGGTTAGTAGCCGAATACGAAAGAACAGATGCAGGAGTTGTCTGTTCCTCCGGGATGGGTGCCCTAACTGTCGCAATTCTCTCATCATTGGGAATGGGCGATCACATTCTTGCATCAAAGGATCTATACGGCGGAACATCCTCTCTGTTGAAAGATGAATTTCCAAGGCTTGGAGTTAGAAGCTCGTTTGCGGATTCTACGTCAATTGAAGACCTTGGACAGGCAATCGACGCGAATACCAAGATGGTACTAGTAGAAACAATTTCCAATCCAACAATGAACTTATGTGATATTCCGAGAATCGCAGAGATCGCACACAAAGCGGGTGCGATTCTTCTTGTTGACAACACATTTGCCACTCCATTTGTAGCCAGACCTTCTCAAATGGGAGCCGACGTCGTAATGCACAGTGGAACAAAATACCTGGGAGGGCACGATGATTTGACTATTGGTATCTTGTGCGGCAGGTCCAATTTAATGTCGCGGGCCTCGCAATTTTGTACGAGGTCGGGAATTATCGCAGGGCCGTTTGATTGTTGGCTGTCAACTCGAAGTGCTTCGACATGGGAGGTAAGAGTAAGACAGTCTAGCAATAATGCGATCAATCTTGCAAATTTCTTAGAATCGAGGTCAGATAAGATCTCAAAGGTGCACTATCCGGGCCTTCGTTCTCATCCGCAATATGATCTCGCGAAAAGAATTTTCGAAGGAGCTATTTTTGGTGGAATGTTGTCATTTAATTTGGTCGGAGGACTGGCAAGTGCAAGCAAGTTTGTCAAATCGTTGAAAACTGTAACCCTGACCCCTTCTCTTGGTGGCGTACACACGGCAATTTCCCACCCTGGTAAGACATCGCATCGTAGCTTAACAGAGGAACAAAAACAAAAATCTGGAATTACGGATGCAATGATCAGAGTGTCAGTTGGAATCGAACCTTACGATTCGATAGAGGCGGAATTCAAGAATGCACTCGATGCTGCATGAGCGAGATTAGCTTATCGCACGCCAGACGATTTTCTGGAAGTAAATATCCGGTTAGTTCTAATTGTCGGCGAGTCCTTCGAACCAGGATCGTAAATTCTTACGAAGGCTCCTCCAAGTCCGGGGGATTGTCCTGCAATAATGGACCCGGCGGAGCTCCCCAAATCAGCATACAATGTCTTGCCATCAGCCAAGTTTGCGAAAACACCATGGACTCTCGAAGGTATTGTATCCACCCTCGAGTTGTATTCCTCAAGCTCAATTCCTCCTCTCGAACTCCAGACAACTAACTTGGAATCTTGAGGTTCTCTCCTCCCCACGACGTAGATTTCGTTTGGCTGAAAGCTCAGAGCACCCTGACTGCCTTTGAGGTGTTTTGTAGAATCACTAAATGTTATGACGCAGTTTCGCCCGAGAATGAGGACGGCGGGATCAATTGAATTTGTCAGATCTACTGGCTCACTAAGACTGATTTTAGTATGACCATACTGTTGCAAATAGGTGTCATATGCTTCCTGAAAATCAGGATTCATCTGCCGGATACGATCGATCTCCCTGAAGATGAAGTCAGGAATACTTTTTGAGATCGAAGATTGCAAGGCTGTCCCTAGATCCCATATTTCCTATTAACCATTTCGATTTTTCAACAAAACTTCGATCTTGCCTAAATTGCAGTTCAGTAGGAAAAGCTTTACAATGAATTTTCGTGATAGTGGATTCCTCGATAGCTAAAGCGTCAGTGATCAGAAAAGGTAATCAAGGTAAATGAAAAGAATCGATGTAGCGGTACTGGGAGCCACAGGCAAGGTCGGACTTGAATATTTGGAGATGCTGAGGGAGCATCCATGGTTTCGAGTTACGGAGGTGACCGGAAACAGCAAAGTCGGATTGAAACTTGGTGATGTGGCCCCTGATCTTCCGACAAGCATGAGATCAATAGAGATCAAAGATTCAGATCCCTCACGGATTGAGGCAGACCTTGTTTTCTCTCCACTCCCTACTGCAGTTGCAAAGGAGACCGAAATGAAATTCGCTGAAAACGGTTTCAGAGTAATAACAGATGCGTCTCCCCATAGAATGGATCCGGATGTTCCGCTTTTGATTCCAGAGATAAATCCAGATCATTTGAAACTTGTTGAAGGGCGTCTGAAGAAGAACCTTGGATTTATCCTTGCAACACCCAATTGTACTACCGTTGGTCTCGCGATGAGCCTCAAACCCCTGAACGACGCATTTTCGGTAAAGAAGGTAGTTATGACCTCTTTTCAAGCGCTTTCAGGAGCGGGTTATCCCGGGGTACCCTCACTCGACATTGAGGACAACGTGATTCCATATATTTCTGGAGAAGAAGAAAAAGTGCCTGCTGAGACTAACAAACTTCTCGGTAAGGTTTCTAAGAGTTCTGTCAGCCCCAGTGCAATCAATATTTTCTGTTCGTGCAACCGTGTAGCTGTGATCGATGGACATCTGGAATCAGTTTATCTTGAGAGCGCAGGTATAATCAAAGATCCTGAAGGTGTGTTCGAATCATTTAGCGGAGTGCCACAGAAGCTGAAGCTCCCTTCAGCCCCAGAAAAACCGATTGTTTTGAAGAAAGAACAAGATCGTCCGCAGCCGAGGCTGGATAGAATGGAGGGTAAGGGAATGTCAACTGTAGTTGGACGAATTAGGCAGTCTGGCCAAAAGACTCTGCAATATCACCTCCTGACTCACAATACGATTCGAGGGGCAGCTGGTGGGGCTTTACTGACTGCAGAATTGCTTGTCAAGCAGTATGATATTTGACCCGCGGAGACGTCTTTGTTTCCTTAGTTCAAGGATCACATTTCCGTGGTAGGTTTCTTGTTTGGTTTCAGAAATTCAGCAAAAAAGAGAACAATTCGTTCTTCGTTGCTTTGCGTGCAAGACCGAATTTAGGATTGACGATTATGGCAAGTTCTATCGTTGCTTAAAATGCGGAAATCTTCTCGAGATTAAACGAATTGCAGATTTATCAAGTTCAAAATCTCCGCATGCCATCGCTTCGTATGGGGTTTGGAATTACTTTGACCTGATTCCGTTGTGGAACAAAAGTAACATTGTTTCACTCTCGGAAGGTGGCACCCCCCTCATCGAATGTCGAAATCTTGCGAGATCTTTCGGGCTCAAATCTCTTCACGTGAAATTCGAAGGCCTGAACCCTACGGGCTCGTTCAAAGATCGAGGAATGACCGTTGGAGTTTCAAAAGCAAAAGAGC
>DATNHH010000087.1:0-7702 GCA_035605055.1 Nitrososphaerales archaeon | reverse complement strand
CGTGCCAGTTCCGTAGTAATATTGCGATGTGCCGTTAACATTCGTAAGGTAAACAGAGTTCCCATTTGGAGAGGTGACCGATTGGTTTGACAAAATCCCGGCTTGGTTCGTATTATTCCAAAAGTTATCGTTGTAAGAGACTTGAGTAGTGTTTGTCACGAAATCAGGCGTGTCCTGTGCCCAATACACATACTGCGTCCTATTTTGGTTTACAACCAGCATAGCATTAAGCTGTAAAGTGGCTCCCGAGACTGTGTTGTTAAGGCTGGGAGCCGAGGAGTTGTACGCCTGAATTGCAGAAATATTTGCAACTCCAACTACACTACTCGTCTTGACTTCGTAAGGTATCGCATTACCTGAACCATTGTTTATTCCAAAGGACACTATGCCTGTAGGTATCGGCGGAATCAGGGGACCGTAGACAAATGGCGTGACAGGATACGCTTGGTAGGAGAAGGTTACGTTGGCCGTGCCGGACTGCGCATAATCAAAAAATACCAAATAGTAAGTGCCAGCGGAGACGTGAACGTCTTCATTATCGGTGGTTCCGTTTCGATCCACTATGGCGTTTGAAACATCAGCGGTGTTACTATTATTGAATGTATTGAATTGTTGTAAATTCATTAGTGCCGTCGAAATTGAAACATTGCTACTAACATAGTAATCTATCCAGCTAGAGTTTGAAAAAGTATCTATTTCTAACGGGATAGAGTACCCCGAAGGTACAGAAATTGATTGAGCCGCTGGAAGAACCACTTGATTTGAAAAAGAATCTGCGCGAATTACTGATCCCAGCAGACTTGAAGCCACGAGCAAGAACACAATTAGTGAAACAATTATCTTCAAGAACGTGCATCCTCCAAAACAGGAGATCTAATTCAAGAAGATCAAAGATCCTCTTTCTTTGGTGCGTTTTCATCTTCGACCAGGCCGAGGTCATGCATAAAATCCTCATTCCAGCCATAGTCTTTTTCGCGAAAATCCTTCTTCTTCTTTACAAACAGAAGCTCCTGCCACCATTTCGGGATTTCTTTTTGCTTGTCTCTGGACCTGACCTTAACATCGTAAACGAAGGCGAGGTCCCAGTGACTATTTCCCGGATACCAGTCTGAGAGTGTTGAGTACGAGAATACACGAGGGCCCTTCTTAGAAATAGAATATTCACCCATCCCAATCTGATCTGTCATTATCCGCTTGATCGCATCTTCAGGATGTTCCCCCTCTCTAAGATAACTCGACGGTAGTCTCCACTGATGGTAGGCATCGGCAAGTTCCTTTTCGGAGTATGATTTCCAAGCGCTGAGCCATTCAGAAGCCCATCTAGCGTCCTGCTTTGGTTGTCCCAGCAAGACGCCTTTTTTGCCAGCTCGCCTCACAAGCGCGAATACGCTGATGCACATGCCCGCAGCTGGAACCTCTTCATAATGATCTGAGGGCCCATATCTAGCAAACCTAATCTTGCTTTTTGATGTTTGTTTTGCGGACATTTACTAGCCCTCATTACCCTCGAAGGATAATATGTTGATTGTATGATGTAAACCGATTCTTCTGAGAATCGTTCAAACCCGTTGGCGAAAATTAAAGTACTAACCATTCAGCAAATCACGACCTTTCTCCGTGATAGAGTAAGAAAAAGGCCTGACTGTCACATCACGCTCCACCAGGCCGTTATGGTAAAGCGAGTTCATCATCCGAGCAGTGTGTTCTCTAGTCCGTCCTATTCTTTGCTGGATCTCTTTGGCACTGATCTTGCCACGGCCTTCAAACACTAATCGAAGAGCCTCCAATTCAGTAACACCGAGCTTCTTATCCGGATCGGGAAACTGTCTTTGCAAGGGAACCCTTGAGCCGGTAGCCTCAGCTGCCTTTTCCATCGACGGACGTTCCAGATTCATCACAGGATTTCGTAGCTCATCACGTTGTGAAACATTTCTCTCCGTTTCTAATTCGCGATCCAGCAGGCTTGGACCCCGAGCCGATCGAGAGGCTCGCAGTTCCATAATCTCGAGCTTCACTTTTTGATCAACCAAATTTTCCTCGAGCCGCTTCAGTCGTCTGTTAAATTCAGAAACAATCGCAGAAACTTCTACCTGATTGTCTGACGACGATACCTCTGGGTTGTGATATTCCTGCTTGATTTGTCTTCCCAGACGAGCGGATACAAGAGTCACAACTGCAACGGAAACAATCGAGATGCCGAGCGAAATTATCGTGATATAATCATCAGTCGTGACGGCCATCACAAAATCGAAAGGCTATATCACACAATAAGCTTTCGCTTGCCTTTGGCAAAACTCTGGGTGTACTCTTCCATCGCTTCCATGACTTTCAGAAGGTCTTCCCTTTGCGGTTTCGCACTTTTCAACTCCCCCAGCATACGAGTATTTCGACTAAACTGTACGATGTTTTCTGGACGCACCAGATCAAGATAGGCTAGCAAGAAAATTGTATAAATCGATGCTTCTACATTATCCCGAGCTTGCTTGAGTGTCCTGGCAAAAGATCCTTTCGAAACTTTGTGTTTCTCTCTCAATCCTCTCTTGAAGTCCAAATTTCCAATTTCTTCCGAGGCAAGAATCGTGTCTAGCTGAACTTCTGTCAAATTGCTTTTTTGCAGAAGAAAAGTAGCAATGGTGTCACTCCGAATGTCTTCCAGCATTGATCCGGATCTGCAGACCGTTATACAAAAACGTATTACGAATTCATGATACCCAAAAATTGAAATTAATCGACATTATCATGATATTTGCTGCAATCTAGATAACTTTCGACTGCGTATATTCAATTTATTATAACACCCGTCTAGCAACTAATTTATGCGTTCGGAGATGCGTGAAATATGGCGGTAAGAAAGAAAATTGGGTCGCAGACGAAGAAGAGTAGTTCACGTAGTCAAAAAGACACTGCCTAAAGTTTTCACATGTCCGAATTGTGGTATGGTTTCGGTGAGATTGCAGCCGAAGGAAACAACGACTATTATCTCATGCGGAAGCTGCGGCACAAGTCAAGAGATCCCGAACGCGGGGAAAGAGCCTATAGATATTTACAACGAGTTTGTTGATCGGTTCAACGCGGGACAAACGGGTGCGCCTTCCTCTGAGGCAAACAGAATCGAAGCTTAGAGATCTCATAAAATCTCAGGGCACAATCTGCGTCGGGCTATTAGACTCCGAGAATATTTCTCCCTCCCAGGCAGCGAGTATAGCTGCAAGAGTTGAAAACTGCGGAGCGAGAGCTATTCTCGTAGGAGGCTCGACTGCAGTAGATCAGATTGAACTTGAAGAGGTAGTGAGGACGATCAAGACTTCTGTGACATCACCAGTGATACTGTTCCCGGGAAATGTCACAGGTGTGTCACCGAGCGCGGATGCCATCTTCTTTTCATGTCTGATGAATTCGGATAATCCCTATTTTATTACGGAAGCACAGGCTTTGGGTGCTTTAGCTATAAGAAAGTACAATCTTGAAGCGATCCCGATGGCGTACCTTATCATTGGAGATGGAGGAGCAGCTGGATTTGTAGGCAGGGCGAAGGGAATTCCGCCAAATAAGCCCAGCCTTGCAGCAATGTATGCGCTAGCTGCGGAATATTTCGGCATGCGTTTTGTCTATTTGGAGGCAGGATCGGGCGTCGATGGCAGAGTATCACAGGCTATGATTTCAGCCGTTAGAAAAGTCTATGGAGGAACTCTAATTGTGGGGGGAGGAATAACTTCTCCTGAGGCTGCCAACCTCGCCTCAAGCGCGGGCGCCGATATAGTGGTTGTTGGGACGATGTTGGAAAGCGGTAATTTTGATTCTATACTCACTGCGATATGCCGGACAGTATCACATAAGTGATGTGTGATATATCACAATGGAGAGTACTGTAAAGCCTACTTCATATTTGCAGTACCATAACCTGATCGAAAAGGAACTCCAAAAACAGTACTCACTCGCCGCTGAGGCGAAAAGTCAGGGATCAGACCCATCTTTGATCGTCGAGTCTCCTCTTGCGCTCGATTTGGCTGATAGAGTGGCGAAATTGCTTGAAGTTCCGATCGCGGATCGTCTCCGGGAACTGATGAAATCTAGTCGAACCGAGGTTGCGGCGCTGATCCTTGCAAAAGAAGTAGCTTCCGGAAAATATCCTCTTCCCGAAGGTCAGACGCCCGCTGAAGCCGCTGTCAGACTGGGGCTCGCGATAGTGACGGACGGCGTAACCGTTGCTCCAATTCAGGGCGTCTCCGCGGTTCGAATAAAGCAAAACCAGAACGGATCAGACTATCTCAGCATAGAGTTTGCAGGCCCGATTAGATCTGCAGGTGGAACAGAGTCTGCCCTAACACTTGTAATAGCTGATCAGGTCAGGAAATCTCTTGGCCTGGACAAGTACATCGGATCAGGTTTCGATGACGAAGTTGGGCGGTTTGTCGAAGAACTTAGAATCTACGAGCGGGACGTCGGTAACTTTCAGTACAAGATCACTGACCAGGACGTTCAAAAGGCCATAGAAAACCTACCCGTGGAAATCGACGGCGTGTGGACTGACAATTACGAAGTGGTCGTTCACCGTGACATGAAACGGATCTCTTCCAACAGGGTGAGGGGTGGAGCACTCAGGGTCCTCAATGACGGAGTGGTCGGAAAATCAAAGAAGCTGCTTAAGCTTCTTGGCGAGCTCGGAATCGACGACTGGTCGTGGCTTTCCGAACTCTCTGGAGGAAAACAGCAGGGAACTGACGAGACGAAGGCTAGTTCCTCTCACTTTGAAGAGGTGATTTCGGGGAGGCCGGTGCTTTCCATGCCTAACAAACCCGGTGGGTTTCGCTTGAGATACGGGAGGGCGCCAAACACGGGAATTCACGCAGTGGGGATCCACCCAGCAGTGTGCTCACTGCTCAATTTCCCAATAGTCATTGGAACGCAGATCAAGGTGGACATGCCGGGGAAAGGTGCGAGTATCGCGATTGTGGACACGCTCGAAACTCCAATCGTGCGTCTCAAAGATGGCAGTGTACTGAGGGTCAAGGACGCAGAGCACGCGGCTTCGCTTGCGGCGCAGCTTGACTCGATACTTTACCTTGGCGACATTCTAATCCCATTCGGGGATTTCCTCGAGAACAACTACAAACTTGTTCCATCTGCATACGTGGAGGAGTGGTGGGTGCAGGATTTCGTCGAAGCGTTCAAACAACGATACTCGGGGCTTGCATCAGGTGCGGCGGATCTGGGAATCGAAGGGACACGGCTGGACAGGCTCATGAAGGAACCGCTTCACGCATTTCCAACTTTTTCCGAAGCACAGAATATTTGTCACATCATGCAGGTACCGCTACATCCCAGGTACCTGTTTTACTGGGACCAGATCAGTCCCTCGGAATTGATCCGGCTCCGAGATGGATCGACAGTGTCCGATAACGAAGCGCTCGTTTCACTCAGAAGCGACGCTGCCCTGAAACCGATTCTCGAGAAGTTGGGAGTAGAACATTCTCTTCTTGCTGAAAACCAGATGATCGTAACCGGCACCGATGCACTAGTAATCATTGAGTGCCTGGATCTGCGAAGAGAGAGGACGAAAGAACTGTCCGGTGAAGGCTGGACGAATACCTGCGAACTCGTTGGAAAGCTCTCTGATATGGTGATCAAAAACAAGTCTTCTACGTTCGTGGGAGTGAGAGTTGGGAGGCCCGAGAAAGGCATGCCGAGGAAGATGCGCCCGCCAGTTCAGGGACTATTCCCTGTGGGCAAGTCCGTGGGGATGTCCAGAGACATTTTGCTGGCCTCCGAAAACCACGGGCTCTCCATCGAGATTGTGAACTCGGAATGTCCTAAATGCGGGACGAGATGCATAACATCAAAGTGCGCTCTCTGCGACTCCATTCCGGTTCTCTTCAAGGTTTGCGCACAGTGCCATACTCGAGCTCCAGAAGCTTCGGCGACCAGATGCCCGGCCTGTGGAGGACAGCTGAGATTTTTTTCCGGATTCGAATATCCGCTGAAACAGGAGCTGCACAAGGCCTCGCTCAGGGTAGATTACAATCCACAAAAACCTCTGAAGGGAGTCCTGGGACTGACGAATGAATTGAAGATCCCGGAGCGACTTGAGAAAGTTTTGCTCCGACAAAAATACGACCTTTCTGTTTACCGAGACGGCACGATCAGGTTTGATGCCACAAACGTTCCACTGACGCACTTTAAGCCAAAGCAGATCCAGACAAACATAGCCAAGCTCAAGGAAATAGGATACTCGCTCGATATGTACGGGAAGCCCCTGGAGCGAGACGACCAGACGGTGGAGCTGCTGATGCAGGACGTGATAGTGCCGTTCGAAGCAGGTACGTTTCTTGTCTCCGTCGCAAAGTACGTTGACGATCTCTTGGTGCATCAATACAACCTCGAACCTTACTACAATGTTGAAAATCCGCAGGACCTGATTGGGCACCTTATCATAGGACTCGCGCCGCACACATCGGTGGGAATAGTTGGCAGGGTCGTGGGATTCTCGAATGCGCAGGCATGCTTTGCAACGCCGTACTGGCATTCGGCAAAGAGGAGAGATTGCGACGGTGACGGAGACTCGATCCTCCTGATGATGGACGTCCTGCTCAACTTTTCGAAAAAATTCCTTCCTTCAATCATCGGCGGGTTGATGGATGCACCGCTGTTGATCCAGCCGCTGATTTTGCCCAAAGAGGTGCAAAGGCAGGCGCATCACATGGACGTCGCTTCTGTGTACCCGCTGGAGTTTTACGAGGCGGCGGAGAAGAAGGTTACACCAGGCGAGGCAAAAAAATTCATCGAGATTGTAAAAGATAGGCTCGACACAGAAAAGCAGTATTACGGCTTTGGATTCACTCATGACACAAACACGATCACTGTTAAGAACAATAGATCCAGCTACTCCACCCTTGTTACTCTCACCGAAAAACTCGACAGACAGATCGAGATCGCGGAGAAGATAAACGCGGTAAATCCGCACGACGTGGTCAGATCGGTACTCCGCACCCACCTGCTTCCAGACATAATCGGTAACACGAAAGCGTATACCTCCCAGCGATTCAGGTGCAAGGACTGTTCGGCAAAGTACAGGCGGATGCCGATAAAGGGAGTATGCCTCTCATGCGACGGAACTCTACAGGCTTCCGTTACCCGAGGCTCGGTCGAGAAATACTTGCAACTGGGCCTACGACTGTCCCACAAATACGATGTCGGCGAGTATCTTAGATCGAGGTTCATACTCGCTTCAGAAGAGCTTGCAACTCTGTTCAAGCCCGAAGGACACCAGTCCGACATGAAAGATTACTTCATGGGTGGCGTCGTCGAGGAAGAAATTAGGTCGGGATTGATCCAGTCGGCCTTCATCAAAACTCCAGAAATCGTGGAGGTCAGCCTCAGTTCGACTGAAGAGATCGAAAGTGATCAGAAACAAGAGAAAAAGAAGAAACCTCGAACAGTCGAACAGTTTCAGACGACACTATTCTAAATTTCACGTTAGAGCTAGTCGCATTAATTCTTCATCGAAGTATCTTTCGCCTCTCTTGATTGATTTTGGTCTTGATCCAAAGATCTTGAACCCAGCTTTCTCGTAAAGTCTCTTTGCAACCGTGTTGGTTGAAAAGACAGAAAGCTCGATTATCTCAAATTTCTCTCTACACTTCTCCAAAGCTTCGTTAAGGAGAGATGTGGCTATACCCCTGCCACGATATTCCTTCTTGACTGA